>JACWEE010000002.1 GCA_014653665.1 Pelagibacterales bacterium SAG-MED34
AGGAAAGCTTGCAAGCTCCCTATTAAGAAACAAGTTCGATGTTACCGTAAGAGATTTAGACAGTGGATTAGTAGAAAAATTTAAAAAGTTAGGAGCTAAATCTGCAGTGACTCCAAAAGAATTAGCTGAGAAAGTTGAGTTGATAATAACTTGTCTACCCTCGCCAGTAATATGTTCAGAGGTAATGGAAGGTTCAAATGGTGTTATTGAGGGTTTATCAGAAAATAAAATTTGGCTAGAAATGAGTACTACTGATGAGCACGAAGTAAAAAGAATTGGAGATAAAATAAAAAAATTAAAAGCGGTACCACTTGATGGTCCTGTAAGTGGAGGTTGTCATAGAGCAGCTACAGGTAATATTGCAATTTTTGTGGGTGGTGATCGAAAGTATTTTGAAAAGATATTGCCAGTTTTATCAACTATGGGAAGAAAAATACTACATACTGGTGAACTAGGTTCTGCATCAGTATTAAAAGTAATTACAAATTACTTGGCATCTGTTCATCTTGTTGCTCTGGGTGAGGCTTGGACTGTTGCAAAAAAATCAAATTTAGACTTATCAAAAGTTTATAAAGGTATTGCCGCTTCATCAGGTAATTCATTCGTTCACGAAACAGAAAGCCAAGTGATACTAAATGGATCATACAACATTAACTTTACTATGGATTTGGTTTTAAAAGATACAGGACTTTTTAATGAATTAGCAAAAAAATTAAATTCTTCATTAGAAATTTCACCGATGGTAGTTGATATATTTAAAGATGGACAAAAAAAATATGGCTCAAGAGCTTGGTCTTCAATGATAGTAAAAAAAATGGAAGATTTAAATAATATTTCATTTAGAGCTGGGGGTTTCCCAGAAGAATTAGTTGATAATGAAGTTGAAGAAAAGGGTTATGAAATTTAAATTTTATGCTACAATAAATTAATGATAGAAAAGAAAAATTTTTATATAAATGGAAAGTGGGTTTCTCCCACTAAACCCAATGACTTTGAAGTAATTAATCCATCAACTGAAGAAGCTTTTGCAATAATTTCTTTAGGATCTGCAGAAGATGCAGATAAAGCTATAAATGCTGCCAAAATTGCATTTGAGACCTGGAGAGAAACTACAAAAGAAGAAAGATTAGCTTTACTTGAAAAGTTTGATGAAATTTATAAAAGAAGATGGGACGAAATGGTAGAGGCACAGTCTAAAGAAATGGGTGCACCTCTAGATTTTGCATCAGAAACTCATACTAAAATGGGTGCTGATATTTGTAGAAATAACATTGAGATTTTAAAAGATTTTAATTTTGAACATCAATTTGATCCTAAATCTAATAACCATATCAGATATGAACCAATTGGAGTTTGTGGATTAATTACGCCATGGAATTATCCAATGAACCAAATCATTTTAAAAGTTATTCCTGCTTTAGCTGCTGGATGTACAATGATATTAAAACCTTCTGAAATTGCTCCAGTGTCAGCAGTATTGTTTGCTGAGATGATTGACGAAGCTGGCTTTCCTGCTGGAGTTTTTAATTTAGTGAATGGAAATGGAGAAGTTGTTGGAAATCACATGTCTGGTCATCCAGACATTGATATGATCTCATTCACAGGATCAACAAGAGCTGGAAAACTAATTCAAAAAAATGCAGCTGATACTATAAAAAAAGTAACTCTTGAATTGGGTGGTAAAGGTGGGAATATTGTTTTCGCAGATTCATATCCTGATGCTGTTAGAGATGGTGTGAGGAATATAATGAGTAACTCAGGGCAATCATGTGATGCTCCAACAAGGATGTTGGTTGAAAAACCAATCTATGAAAGAGCAGTTAAAGAGGCTGCTGATGAGGCAAACAAAATTAAAGTTGATCTTGCATCTAAAAAAGGTGATCACATTGGACCTGTAGTTTCAAAAGTACAATACGATAAAGTTATTAATCTTATTAATGAAGGAATTAAAGAAGGTGCAACGTTAGCTGCTGGTGGACCAGATTTGCCAAATGGACTTAACAAAGGTTATTTTGTTAAACCAACAATTTTTTCAGATGTAAATAATGATATGAAAATTGCAAGAACCGAAATTTTTGGACCTGTACTTTCAATTATACCATTTGAAACTGAGGAAGAGGCAATAGCAATTACAAATGATACATCTTATGGACTTGGTAATTATCTACAAACTGAAGATAAAGAAAAAGCAAAAAGGGTTGCTAGAAAAGTAAAAGCTGGAACAGTTTATATCAATGGTCAAGCCACAGATACTGGAATGCCGTTTGGTGGTTATAAACAATCTGGTAATGGTCGTGAAGGTGGTGTCTGGGGTTTTACTGAATTTTTAGAAGTTAAAGCAATTACCGGTTGGAATTAATAGTTTAAATAACTTATAATCAGAATTAGTTAAGAGGTTTATATGATTGGTTATGTGATGGTAGGTACTAATAATTTAAATGCTGCTATTAATTTTTACGATAAGGTTTTAGAAGTAATTGGTTTAGATAGAAATGAGACAATAGAAGATGACTATGCTGCATATGGAGCAAAAGGAACCAAAGATATTGAGTTTTACGTCACCAAACCTTTCAATAAAAAAGATGCTACCTTTGGAAATGGAACGCAGATCACATTTTTAACTTCATCAAGATCTAACGTAGATAAATTTCATGAAATAGGTTTAAAAGCAGGTGGAACTAGTGAGGGATCTGGTGGTGAAAGACCAGAAGGCTCTGGAGTTTATTATTCTTATCTTCGTGATTTAGATGGAAATAAAATTTGCGCCTTTACAAATAATAAAGAATAAAGTTTATGTCATACGACTCTATCAAGACAAAATTAGAAAACAATGAAATCATTATTTTAGATGGAGGCATGGGTGCAGAACTAGAAAAAAATGGTGCTGAAATGGATAAGCATATGTGGTGCGGAAAGTGTTCTGTTGATCATCCTGAATTAGTTAGAAAAGTACATGAGGATTATATAAATGCGGGAGCCGATGTAATTACAACTAATACTTATAGTACTACTCCAATATCAATGAGACAGTACGGTTATGAAAACTCAATAGAAAAATTCAATCAAAAAAGTGTTAAGGTTGCAAGAGAAGCAATAGAAAGTACAAACAAAGAAACTACATTAGCTGGAAGTGTATCAACTTTTGGAAACTTTTATAAACTTGGTATCAAAGCAATGATACCTGGTTTTCATGAACAACTAAGAATTTTATCTGACGCTGGAGTAGACTTAATTATTTTAGAAGCTATGTCTTCACAAGCTGACATAGTTGAAGCAATGTTAAATTGTTCAACAAAAGTAAATATACCTGTTTGGTTATCAGTATCTTGTGTAATGGATGATCAAAAAAATATAATGCTTGGATATAATGATACAATTGATTCTGATACACATGTCTATGAAAACTTTGAGACATCCATAAAAAATTTTAAAAAATTACACAATGGTCCAATTTTAGTTGCTCATTCAGATATAAATATTACGGGTCAAGCAATTCAAGCTGCAAAGAAAAATTATGATGGGGTAGTTGGAGCATATCCTAATAAAGGTTATTATGAAAAACCACATTGGCGATTTGTAGATGATATGACGCCAACTGGGTATTTAAATGAAGTTAGGTCATGGATTAAAAATGGGGCTCAGATTATAGGTGGATGCTGTGGGATCGGTGTAGATGAAATAAAAGCAATTTCAATTTTAAAAAACTAAAGTATATTTTAGGTATTATGAAAACATTTATCGGCGGTATTGGCTGCTTTTGGGATGAAAAGAAGTATGAAGGTATAAAAGGTATAGTCTCAACAGAATGTGGCTACTGTGGTGGAGATGAGCCAAATGTTACATACAAAGCAGTTTGTGGTGGAGATACAGGGCATATTGAAGTGGTCAAAGTTGAATATGATGAAAAAGAAAAGTCATATGAAGACATGGTCAATTTATTTTTTGAATTGCACGACTCAACTCAGGTAAATAGACAAGGCACATATGTTGGAATTCAGTATCGTTCTGAAATATTTTATAGCACAGAAGAGGAAAAGCTAATTGCAGAAAAAGTTTTAAACGAAGTCAACAGCAAATTAGATGGAAAAGTTTCGACTAAAGTATCAAAAGAAAAAAATTATTGTAAAGCCGAAGATTATCACCAAAAGTACGAACAAAAAAAATCATTAAAATATTGAAGAAAAAAAAATTAGTCTCTGTCAGAAATCCAGAATTAACAACAGTTAAAGATAACAAGGCCTTATGGAACATTCCTAAAACAAGAAGGTTAGGTTATAGAAATTTACATAAAATTAATAGATACAGTATTTTTTTAAGATCTGACTTAGTTCTAAAATTAAAGTCTAAACCAAATAAAACTATCGGTAAGCTTCCTCTAGTTAAGAAGATGACTAAAAATAAATCTTTTTGTTCTTTAATTGTAGGCAATCATCAAGACATATTATTTGAAAAATACGCTAAAGATTTTAAAAAAAATCAACCTCAAACAATTATGTCAATTACAAAAATGTTCGTTAATTTATTTACTGGAGAATTGATTACTAAAGGATTAATAGATCTTAATAAAAAAGTTTCTTACTATTTACCAAAAATTGGAAGTGGCTATGCAAACGCAAAAATCCAAGATGTCTTAAACATGAATATTATAAACTCTTATACTGAAGATTATACCAAGTCATACTCATCTTCGTTTTTACACGAACCTGTTGGGGGATGGAGACTGCCTAAAAATCTTAAAAATCATCTAAGCCAGGAGGAATATTTAAATACAATTAAAAAATCAAAAAATAAAAGTTTGATTAATAATTCTGAATATGCTTTTTATAAATCCGCAAATACAGATGTAGTTGGATTAATAATAGAAAAAGTTAGTGGTAGAACTTTAAGAGATTGGGTTTTATCTGCAGTTGAGGCTGCAGGATTTGAAGATGGATTATATATTGCATCAGATAGATATGGTATGCCATGGATGTCTGGGGGTGGTTGCTTAATTACAAGAGATTTTTTACGAATGGGTTTACTTTTTGCAAGAAAAGGTATGGGTGTTGAAAATAGAAAAGTTGGATCTTCATCATTTTTTAATAAAACAATTGATAATGTAGGTCCAAAATATATGGATTTATCTAAGGACAAATATTTATATTATTCAAATTCTACAATGGTTTCAGGCAACATGATTGGGCATTCAGGATATGGTGGTCAGTTTCTTGCAACAAACTTTAAAACTGGAAATGTAGCAGCCTTTTTTTCTGTTCTAGAGACAAAATCAGCAACGAAAGAAAGTTATAAAACTGATATGATTAATATGCTGATAGATTTAGTTAATAAAAAATATTGAATTAAGAATATCTATCAATTAATTTTTTTAGATGTTTATCTGTAACACCGCAGCATCCCCCAATGATTTGAATTTGGTTATCAATTAACTTTTCACATTCATAAGCAAAATCTTCTTCGGAAGAAGTCACAATAGCTTTATGAGACTTTGTATCAAACTTATGTATCTCAGGATATAACATCATCGGACCATTCCAATTATTTTTAATTACTTGCAATCCTTCAAAAGAGTCGACCAACCAGGTATGCATGATGCCATAAACATCTCCACCTATGCTAGTAAGTGACTTTACAATATCTTCTAAAAGTACAATTTTATCATCAGGTATAAATTTTGGTTGCTCTTTATATTTGGTTTCATCATAAATTAACGAATTTTCTTTTTCCGCACCAAAATTTCTACCAATAACACTGTTATCAAATTTGCTTATACAACAACTTAGCCCAACCCAAACTGGTAACCCAGTTTCTAAAGCAGCATTCAATAAAATTTTTGAATGATCAATATCAAGTAACATTTCTAAAATTAAAATATCTGCTCCCTCCTCTTTTAAAATTTTAGCAGCTTCTTTATAATTTTGTTCCTCTTGATTAAAAGAAGGTATGTACCTAGGATTTGGCACAAATTCATTTTCCTTTAATGAAAAAAAATTTGATAAACTTCCAGCAACCCCAATTTTATTTTCTTTACCTTTGTTTATTATTGCCTGTCTAGCTAATTTGACTGATTGTTTAATAAATTCTTTAGTTTCTGCTCCACGATTAATACTTTCAAGATTATGTTTGGTTGAACTAAAAGTATTTGCTGTAATCAAATCGGAACCTGCATCAATAAACTTTTCATGTACTTTAATTACTATTTCTGGAGATATTATTGAGGCTAAGGCAGAAAAAGCAGGAGACATTTCACCCCCAAGAGAGGCTATTTCTGATCCATTTCCTCCATCTAAAAATATTTTTGATTTTGATTTTAACTTTTCCTTAAAAAGCATTTATTTTTCATCTTTTGGGGCGAGCACTACTGCTAAAATTCCTCCTAAAACAATCATTGCACTACCTACAACTTCTCGCCAACCAAATGTTTCATCTGTTAAAATTCCTGCTGATATAACTCCAACAACTACTTCGCTTAAGTATAATATTGCGCAAAGACCTGCTCCTAAAACTGAGGGTGACCACATGATAACTACCCCTGTTGGAATAAAATAAAATACTGAAATAAGAACTAAAAAAGTAAACATTGATGAAAAAGCCTCAATGGGTGGCATTGGTCCTAGATAATCTTTTAAAATAAAGCCAGCAAAAATATTAAATATTGTTCCATAAACAAAAAATGAAAATATTACTGGGAAAACACCATCTGTTTTTGTAATTTCTAAACGTACTAAGCCGGCTCCAAAAAGCACACCTCCTACTAACGCCAACCAATCACCTGCATTTTGTGGTAATGGTATGATATTAGATTGGCTAAAAACAACCCACAAACCTCCAAGCGCTAAACTTAAAGTTAAAACTCTTTCTAAACCAGGTCTTTTCTTTAAAAAATATATTTCAAATATGGTGGTCCAGATAGGTATCATGTAAAACATAATCAATGCACGGACAACATCTGTTAATAAAAAACTTAAAGCGTAACAAATAAAACCACTACCAGTTAAGAAACCAATAAATGGAATTTCTAATCCTGATGTTCGACCTTTATATTTTCTCCATAAAGATAAAGGTGTAAGCAATATAATTCCTATCATCATTTGAGAAATAGTTCCCCAACCTCCAGTTAAGCCGCCATCTTCTAAAATTCTTTGAGGAAGCCAATAAACTCCCCATGACCCAGCAGCTATAGCTAATGCAAAAGCTATTTTAAAATGATGTTTGTGTCTGACCATTAATTTAGTTTTGGTTTATGATTAGAAAAATTAAAGATTTCCTCATATCTTTTTGCAAAAGATATCACTTTTAAATCTTCTTTTTGTTTAGCTATAATTTGAATACCAATTGGAAATCCATCTTGATTAAAACCAATTGGTAATGAAATCGATGGTAAGTAAAAAAGACTCGCAAATATATGTATTTCAATCCATCTATGGTAAGTATCCATTACTTGGTCATTAATTTTTTCAGGGTGTCTTAAATTTTTATCAAAAGGGAATGATTGTTGAGATGGTAAAGCTAAAAAATCAAAGCTACCAAATAAACTATTTACATCATTTGATAATTCAATTCTTGAATTAAGAGCTAATTTTACATCTTCATCTGTGAGCTTAATGCCTTTTTTGTATTCCCATATCGCCTGTGGCGTCATTTCATTAACATCTTTAATATTCATTGCAATAATTTCCTCATTAATATCTTCATAAATACTTTTGGCTCGCAATGTACCCCAGCAATTCCATAATTTATTGGCGTCTATTTTTGGTTTTAAATATTCAATTGAAACTTTATGCTTTTCAAGATTATTTAATTGTTTGCTACATATTTCAACTAACTCAGGATCATATTGATATTTACCATTCATATCAGATAACCATCCAATTTTTATCTTTGAAAATTCTTGATCATTTAAATTAGTATTTCTAAATGAAGTATTTAAACTAAAAGAAATTGAATCTTCTTTATGTTCTCCAACTATAACATCTAGAAGAATAGACATATCTTCAGGTGTTCTTGCAAGACATCCTGGCGTTGAGATAATTGGTAGACTCTTTTTTTTTTTCATTTGTTCGAAGGTCAGGCAGAAGTCCTGGGGTAGGTCTGAAACCATAAACATTTGCATAGGCTGCAGGAGTTCTGCAAGAGCCCATCATATCTGTTCCATCTGCAAACGGTAGTAGCTCTGCTGCAACAGCTACACCAGCTCCACCACTTGATCCGCCTGATGATTGAGTATTTCCATATATGTTGGGCGTTATTCCAAATAGTCTGTTTGCTGTATGTGCGCCAACTCCTAATTCAGCTGTATTTGTTTTTCCAATCATGATTCCACCAGCATCTATTTGACGATCAACGATTATAGAATTTTTTTTTGGAAAGTTATCTTTATATCCAGGAAAACCACAAGTAGTTGGAAAACCAACTACATCCAATAAATCTTTTGATGCTAAGGGAAGACCAAACAATGGTTTACTTGCATCAAAGTTTTTATCTTTATCATTAGCCTCATTTATTATCTCTTCTTCATCTTTTATTGAGACAATAGCATTTAGAGAAGGGTTGTATTTTTTAATTCTTTCTAAGTAAAAGCTAACAACTTCTCTTACTGAAATCTCTTTTTTATGAATTAAAGAAATAATTTCTTTTACTGATCTATTTTCAAGCATTAGAATTTATTATTACCTAGCTTTTTTTATAGATGCTAGAGTAATTTCCTTTGTTTCTTCTAAAGTTGCTATTTTTGGATTTGTTGCAAAGGCCTGATCTTTCATTGATTTTTCTGCGATTCTATCAACACAATCTTCGGGCACACCAATTTCACTTAGACTTTTTGGAATTTTAATTCTATCAAGAAGGTTTTCAATGTTTGATATAAATGCTTCTACAGAATGATCTTCAAATTGCATAGCCTCTGACATTCTTTTAACTTTTTCTTCCATGCCTGGAAGATTATATTTTAGAACTACAGGCAATATTATTGCATTGGTTAGCCCGTGATGAGTATTGTATTCAGCTCCAACCATATGAGCAATAGCATGTACTAATCCTAAACCTTTTAAAAAAGAAATTCCTGCTAAACATGATCCAACATGCATTCCACCTCTGGCAACTATGTTGCTAGGATCTTCTACAGCTGTGACTAAAGATTTTGATATCAAAGATAAACCTTCTAAAGCAGCACCATCACACATTGGATTAAAACCAGGAACACAATAACCTTCTATGCCATGGATTAAAGCATCTGCACCTGTCCACGCAGTTAGGTTTGCTGGCAATCCAATTGTAAGTTCTGGATCTAACAATGCTAAGGACGGTCTAACATCTGGATGCCACATACAAAATTTCATACCTTCTTTTAAATAAGTAACCATAGCTGTGATTTCTGTTTCAGCACCAGTACCTGCAGTAGTAGGAATGGTTATAATTTTTGGAAAAGGATTATCTTTACTAATTATAGGAGGAGTTAATTCAAATTCAAAATTTCTAAGTGGTACATCATTATTTGCTGTAAGGCATATCAATTTACCACCATCCATTGCACTACCTCCGCCTATTGCAATTATAGAGTCGTGATTACCGTCTTTAAATTTTTTTACTCCATTTGAAACCTCGTCTTCTCGAGGATTTGGAGATATATCAAAAAATAAATCTGATTTTATATTTGAGCTATTTAGATAGCTTTGTAAATTTAAAATAAATGGTAATTTTGGACTTCCTTTGTCTGTAACTATCAACGGATTTTTAATATCTAAATTATTACAGATACTTCCTATTTCTTTTAATCTACCAGGACCATAAGCAATGTTAGTAGGAAATGTCCAGTCTTGATTGGATAGAATATCAGTTTCATTAAGTTTAAAACTTTGCATATCTTAGATAAAGTATACAATTTTAAAAAATTATAAATGAATATTTCGTCCGAAAAAACAGATTTAAAAAATACTTATCTGGCAATAGTTACAATGCTCTTAGCAATTCTATGCGTAGACATGTATATGGTTGTAATTAAGTTTTTAGGAGATGAGTATTCGGTAATTCAGCTTGCTGTTTTTAGAAATATTGCAGGTGTTATTCCTCTTTTTATTCTAATTCTATTTACAAGAGAGTATTTCTCAATTTTCAAAAATTTAAACAACAAATTTATAATTTTAAGCTTTTTAAGAGGACTTGCTTTCTTGTCTATGAATATCTTCATATTTATTTCAGTAATTAACCTTGAATTTGCAACTGCAATGGTTCTTACATTTTCGTCACCATTTTTCATAGTAATTTTATCAATAATTTTTTTAAATGATAAAGTGGGTATTTATAGATGGTCAGCAATATTTATTGGATTTTTTGGAGTTGTTTTAATTGTTCAGCCAGGAAGCGACATATTTAGTTTTTATTCAATATTTCCAATATTAACTGCAATTGCTTGGGCTTTTACAGTTATAATTTTAAAATTTATACCTGATGGGCACTCAACGGCAAAAATACAACTTTATACTTTAATCTTTAATGTAATTGGTGGAGTAATATTATTTTTAACAACCACTGGACATACAGATATTAAAAGTACTCAAGACTTTCTGTTAATGGTATTGACTGGAATACTAGGTGGGACTGCTGCAATACTTTTCATTTATGCTTATAGATTAATTTCTGCAAGCAAGATGGCATCTTTTGAATATTTTGGTATCCCATCATCTTTTGTTTTAGGTTGGTGGTTTTTTAATGAGGCACCTTGGGAACAATTATTTCCTGGAGTTTTTGTGATTGTGTTTGCAGGAATGATAATTATTTGGAGAGATAAGGTTAAACAAAAAAGTACTAAGGTAAGTAGAGAGATTAATTAGCAGACTTCATTGACTTCATAACTATTGCTCTATCAATTTCACCAATCAATTTTCCTGTATCTGTATCTACAACTGGAAATTTCTGATCTGTATCAACTAGTTTATCAATCAATGTCTCAATTTTTGAGTCATGTGGAATATTATTAGATCCATCTTCAAACAATTTTTTTGTATCATCACAACACTCTTCTCTCATTACCTTGCTTGCACTTAATACTTTATATTTTGGAACATCTTCACAGAAATCTTTTACATATTGATCTTTAGGATTTGCAACAATTTCCTCTGGAGTACCAACTTGTGAAACCTCTCCATCTTTCATAATAGCAATATGATCTCCCATCTTTATGGCTTCTAAGAAATCGTGCGTAATAAAAACCATTGTCTTTTGAAGTTTTTCTTGAATTTTTAACAATTCATCCTGCATTTCTCTTCTAATTAGTGGGTCAAGTGCAGAAAAAGGTTCATCAAAAATTAAGATTTCTGGATCAACTGCAAGTGCCCTTGCTAGTCCAACTCTTTGTTGCATACCACCAGAAAGTTCTCTTGGATAATTATTGTGCCAACCTTCCAAGCCTACCATTTTTAAAACGTCCATTGATTTTTCTATTCGATCATTTTTTTTGTTACCTCTAATCTCTAATCCATAACCAATATTTTCAACTACTGTTCTATGTGGGAATAATCCAAAGTGTTGGAAAACCATACTCATTTTATTTCTTCTTAAATCTAAAAGATCTCTTCCATTCATTTTTGTTACATCAACATCATCCATTTTAACCGTACCAGAAGTTGGCTCAATTAATCTTGATATACATCTAACTAAAGTTGATTTTCCACTTCCAGATAAACCCATTACAACGAATGTCTCACCTTTCTCAATTGAAAAGCTTACATCTTTAACGGCAACAACATGTCCAGTTTTTTCTTGGACTTCTTTTATTGATAAATTTTTATCCAAATCTTTAATAATTCTTTTTTCGTCTGGACCAAATAATTTCCAGACATTAGTACAAGTTATTTTTGCTTGATTGCTCATATTTTGTTATTTTAATAACATAAAAATAGACAATATTTTCCTTTAAAAGTAAAATTATTTATTTTAAAATTTTGATAAATTATGTCATCTGAAGTCTCAAGTATTCAAAGTAAACCAATTTCATCTAAGAATATAATTACATATTCTTTAGTTCTATTAACTTTTTTAGTTGCTTTATGGTTATCTTTTCAAAGTGAAGGTCCTTCAAAAATGCCGAAAGTTGTAACTGATCAATTTACATTTACGGCATGGGTTAATGAAGGTGAGGATTATTTAAAAAAAAATTATAGATGGATTACAAAAATAATAGCTAGTTATATAAAAAATATTTATTACTTTGTTGAAGACTTTCTTCTAGACTCCCCTTGGCTTTTAATTGCAGCATTAATATTTTTACCTTGTTTAATTGCAGGTGGCTTAAGATTGGGTCTGTATTCTTTATTTGTAATTTATTTTTGGGGTGCAACAGGTATGTGGGAACCATCTCTTCAAACTGTGGCACTGATGGGTTTGTCTGTATTAATGTGTGTAGTTGTGGGTGTAACCTTGGGAGTTATGTGCTCTCAGAGTGATCGATTTGAAAATTTTATGAAACCTATTTTAGATACAATGCAAGTGATGCCAGCTTTTGTTTATCTATTTCCTGCTCTATTCTTTTTTGGTATTGGAGGAGCGCCTGCAATATTAGCTACTATGATTTATTCCATGCCCCCAATAATTAGACTAACAAATACAGGAATTAGACAAGTTTCGGCGGAGACAATAGAGTCTGCAACGTCATTTGGCTCAAGTAAATTACAACTTTTATTTAAAATTAAAATTCCACTTTCTTTACCAAGTATAATGATGGGTATTAACCAAGTTATAATGATGGCATTGGCACTTGTGGTTCTTGCATGTTTTATCGGAGCTGAGGGAATTGGTGGTCAAGTGTGGCAAGCAATTCGAAGACTTGATGTCGGATGGGCAATGGAAGGAGGACTTTGTATTCTTTTTATGGCAATAATGTTTGACAGATTTAGTATGTCTTTCAGTAAAACAGAGCAGTCTCTACCTTCTAATGTTCAAAGATTTTATTTACTCCCTCAATCTTGGGAAAAATATTTAATTGCAAGACTTATAGAAAAACCTTTAGAATTTTTAAGTGGATTAACAAATTTTGTCTGTATTAATTTAACGAGATCAATTGCTTATGTATTTGAATTTTGTATTTCATTATCAAATAAAAATACTGGAAGAGATATAGGTGAAGCTATAACAAGAAGATATTATATCATACCTTCATTTTTACTTGTTCTGGCTATTTCTTTCATTGACTCTTACATGATTAGCATAGGTTCTTTTCCTGAAGAATGGAGATTGTCAATTAGACAACCAATTTCTAGTGCTGTAGATTCATTAACAGTAAATCCTGGCTTTATTGCATTTACTAAGGCTCTAAGAGGATTTGTTTATCTTAAGCTTTTGCGCCCACTTGACATATTTTTAACTCACGTACCATGGTGGTATACTTTAGGTGTATTCTCTGCGATTGGATATTTCACTGTTGGTATTAGATTTGCAATTATCACTGCTTTGTTATTACTGTTTATCGGTGCTTGTGGGATATGGCCTCAATCAATGATAACACTATCATCTGTTTTAGTTTCTGTAGCTTTATGTTTTATCATTGGAGTTCCTCTCGGAATAATTGCTTCTTACAATGAAAGATTTAGAAATATTCAAAATGTGGTTTTAGATGCTATGCAAACATTGCCTTACTTCTGTTATTTAATTCCTGTATTAATGTTTTTTGGAGGAGGTGTTGTTTCAGCTATATTAGCAACCGTTATATACTCCATACCACCTATTATTAGATTAACTTCTTTAGGCTTAACTCAAGTATCTGGAACCTACTCAGAAGTTTCACGTTCATTTGGTGGTACTTTATTGCAAACTTTAAATAAAATTAAATTCCCATTAGCGGTTCCAAGTTTAGTGATTGGATTTAATCAAACTGTAATTATGGCTTTTGCTATGCAAATTGTTACACCTTTGATTGGTGGAAAGGGGCTAGGTTTGGAAGTGTTTAATGGATTAGCAAGATCAGATACTGGTAGAGGTCTGGCGGCAGGGATAGGAATAGTATTATTAGCAATAATTATAGACAGAATATCACTCGCTTGGACAAAAAAACAAAGAGAAGCCTTGGGTTTATAAAGTCAAGCAAAAGATACATTTTTCTCAGTTTACAAACGACTACTTTTTGTTTTAAAATATACCTTTAATTAATTAAATGAGAGGAAATAAATGAGATTATCAAAAACAATATCAGCTCTATTTTTATCTTTCGTAATTTTATTTGCTAGTCTTACTCAGGCAAATGCAAAAAGATTACATGCTGCTATTGCAGACTGGACAGGTGGAATTATTACTTGTGAAGTTGCAGTAGGAATTCTTGAAAGAGAAATGGGCTACAAAGTTAAACAAACAGTATTCCCATCAGGAACTGGATTATGGGAAGCAATTGCTGCTGGTGAACTTGATTTTGCTTGCGAAAGCTGGCCGAGTTACGCAGAAGCAGATGACGTGATGTTTAACGAAGATTTAATCTATGATGGTAAAGTTGTAAAATCATACAAGGGAGATGGAACAGTTGATCTTTTAGGAACAACTGGAATTATCGGTATGTCTGATTACTGGATCCCAAGATATGCAGCTGAAAAATTTGGAATTAAATCTTGGAGAGATTTAAACAAACATAAAAAAGAATTTGCTACTATTGAAACAGGTGGTAAAGGAAGATTAATTGGATGTCCTGTAGCTGGTTGGAACTGTCATGACCAAAAAAGATTAGATCTTTTAGGAATTGACTTTCAAGCAGATGAACTAGGAACAGAGGCTGCTGCTGTTGCAGAAGCTAAAGCTGCTTATATGAGAAAAGAGCCATTCTTATTATACCTATGGTCACCACACTGGTTCTTTGGTGAGTTTGATATGGTAGGAGTAGGTCTACCTGACTACAAAACTTGTGCAGGAGATACATTTACTGAAGCAAACAACTGGAAGACTTGTGGTACAGACGGATGGCCAGCAACTGGTTGGGATAAAGATTATACTATGAACTATGGAAATCCTGATACATTTGCAAAACCAGAACATGCTAAAGCAAAAGCTTTTTTTGAAAGAATGAAATTAGACAACTTAGATCAAGCTAAGATGCTTGTTGAAGTTGACATCAAAAAAAGAGATGTAAAAGAAGTTGTGAATGAATGGTTAGACAACAATCCAGATAAGTGGAAAAGTTGGTTACCTAACTAAAAATTAAACTTTAAAAAATAATTAAGGGCTTTGTGAAAACAAAGCCCTTTTTTTTTACATGCATATAATTCATCGAGGAATTGTAAATAAAAATTACAAAGAAAACTGTCTAGAGTCATTTAAAGCATCATTTAAAAAAAAATATGGAATTGAAACTGATATTCACGCAACTAAGGATAATAAATTTGTGTGTTTTCATGATTTTACTTTAAAAAGAATTTTTAAAATTAATCAGAGTATTAAAAATATTAATTATAAAGATTTAAAAAAATTTAAAATACCTCTTCTAAATGAAGTTTTAGAGCTATCAAAAAACAAATTTCCTATTTTTATAGAGATAAAACCATCACTAAATAAAAAACTCTTATCTAAATTAATCAGTGAGACTAAGAAATTTAAAAAATGTATTTTTATCTCCTTTAAGCATGAAAATATTCATAATCTTTTAAAAATTAATTCAAAAGTTAAATCTGGTTTATCGTTTTCCAATAAACACAGTGTTAAGTCGATTTTAAAATATAGGTTAAATAAAAAAATAAAATATCTAATATTAGACAAGAAGTTTTTAGATAATAAGAAAGTGCAGTTGATAAGTAAGGAAAAATATTACTACACAATTAAAACTAGAAAAGAATTTTTAAAATATAATAAAAAAAATAGTCTTATATTTGAAAATTTATGATTTATTTTGTTTAAGATATTCCAATCTGCCAATTATCTCATCTCTGTCAAGGTAGTAGCCTTGAAGATGACGATGACCTGAATTTGGATCAAAAGCTGTTCTGCCATGCAAAACACGTCTATTATTAAAAGAAAATATATCTCCTGGTCCTAGTCGAAATTTAATTTGAAATTTGTCATCATGTAAAAGATTACCAAATCTATGATGAGCTTTATAAACTTTGTCCATTTGGTCTGGATGGCAATCTAAAGCATCCATAGTTGCAACACTAAATCTAATATCATGAAAATCTTTATCTTTTGTTAAACTAATTGCTGGGGCATGAAAGCTTCGATGAGATTCTTGAGTATAATCTTTATCTCTAAATTTTAGAGGTACAGAGATTAGTGTTTCAAAAATATCTTTTTCATTTTGTCTCAAATATTCAGCAACAGCAAAGCCATCAATTGCAGATGAGTCTCCACCCTTTGCATTATTTACTAAACAATGTAAAAACTGATAACCAGGTGGTAATTCAAACCAAGGTAAGTCCATATGGTTTCTCAAAGCATGTGCTGTATAAGCAGAATTATTTGGTTTTGGAATATTGATTACTTCAAAGGGCGTTTTAAAAAATGTTTCCCTTACATGACTTATTCTATGAAGAATTTCAAAACCTGATTTTTTTTCTGTTGGTGAATTTTTTACTATTGCTATACCTTTGTGATGTAATAGCTCTAACCATTTTATTAATCCTTTATCCGAATCGATTACTTCATCATGCTCAATACATATTGATTCAAAATCGTTTTCTAATTTATTATCCCAGAGTTGATATGGTGAAACATATTCTTGTTTATTCTTAATAGTATAACAATTCTCTCTCAACCACTTAGGATCATAATAACTTGTGTGATCACCCTCGCTCCACTCTATTTCTAATTTGCCATCTCTATTTAAGGAATATTTTTTGGGATTTATTTCTTTGGATACCTCTAGGATATTAAACATTCTATGTCTTGAGTCTTTATCATGTGCTGTGGGACAATTATCTCTTAACCACATGTAATTAAATTTACTTTCCTCACCGTCGTTCCAAGTAACTTGCAAATAAGTGCTATTTTTTGTGATTTTAGAAATCAAATTCATTATAAATAATTATATAAAATCAAAAAAAATTTCAATTCAATTAATAGTTGAATTTAAAAAAGTTATTTTATTGTTGATTTGCTTTGATGCACTAAAAGAACTACAATTTATATAAATGTCTAAAATCGAAATCAATAACGTATACAAAATTTTTGGTCCAAAACCCGAAAGCGTTCTTAAAATGGTACAAGAAGGGGCTACAAAAGAGGATGTTCTTGAAAAGACTGGACATACTGTTGGATTAGATAATGTATCCCTTAAAATTGAAGAAGGAGAAACATTTGTTTGCATGGGTTTATCTGGGTCAGGAAAATCTACATTAATTAGACATTTGAATAGATTAATTGATCCGACTGCTGGAGAAATTCTAGTAGAAGGTAAAGATGTTACCACTCTAAACAAAGAGCAATTAATAGAATTTAGAAGACAAAAAATGAGCATGGTTTTCCAAAGATTTGGTTTATTTCCTCATAAAACAGTTTTGCAAAATGTTGGATATGGACTCGAAATGCAAGGTATCGAGATTGATAAGAGAAATTCTGTAGCTATGGAAAAAATCGAATCTGTTGGTTTAACTGGATTTGAAAATCAATATCCTGCACAACTTTCTGGAGGTATGCAACAGCGAGTAGGTCTTGCAAGAGCTTTGGCTACTGACACAGATATTATGTTAATGGATGAAGCTTTTTCTGCATTAGACCCCTTGATTAGAAGCGATATGCAGAAACAACTAATAGATTTACAATCAGAATTAAAAAAAACAATAGTATTTATTACTCACGATCTTGACGAGTCATTAAGATTGGGAGATCATATTGGAATTTTGAATGCAGGTAAACTTGTACAGGTAGGAACGCCTGTAGAAATTATAATGAACCCTGCTGATGATTATGTTGAAGCATTTGTTAAAGATGTAAATAGAACTAAAGTTATTAAAGCAAAAATTATAATGAAACCATTAAATCAATCAGATGATATTGATAAATCGAACTTAATAAAAGTAGAGGAAGATCAATTTATAGAAGAATTTCTACCTCAAGTTGTTTGTAGTAATTCTAATTGTGAAGTAGTTGATAAACAAGGGAATGCTAAAGGCTATATATCAAATAAAGAATTGCAAGAATCGCTTTCAAACTCATAATTAGATTAAATAGTTATGAAAAAAAGTTTAAGTAACATCGTTGATTTAGTTAAATATCCAATTCATGATTTACAATCACCAAAGATCAAGAAAGTAATTGAAAAATGTAAAACTGAATTAGATAGCGATAGTTGTTCGGTGATTCCTAATTTTATTTTACCAAATTCTTTAAATGTAATGAAAAAAGAATTAGAGCAACAGCTTAATGAAGTTTATATGTCTAAAGAAAGTATCAACGCATATCTTTATGCAAAAGACGACCCTAGTCTTCCCAAAGATCACCCAAAAAGAATATTTATGGATAGATTTAATGGATATTTAAATTCAGATTGTTTTGCAAAAAATTCTGAGATGAAATTTTTATATGAAACCGAAGAATTATTAAAATTTGTATCTGCTTGCTTAGGGATTGCACCTATCTATAGATGGGCTGATCCTTTAGCCTGTCATGCATACAATGTTATGGAACCTGATGGAATATTGCCTTGGCATTTTGATAGTTGTGAATTTACTTTAAGCCTCATGATCCAAAAACCAGAAGAAGGAGGAATATTTGAATATTGTCCAAACATAAGAGAACCAGGTAACGAAAAATTTGACGATGTGAAAAAAGTACTAGATGGAGATCGAACAAAAGTAAAACGACTTGAACTTGAACCAGGTGATTTACAAATATTTAAAGGTAGATTTACCATGCATAGAGTAACTAAAGTTATGGGAAAAACATCACGTTTTATGTGCATACCTGCGTATGTATTGGATCCCTGGAGAGTAAATACACCCGAACATTCAAAAGCAATTTACGGAAAAGTATTGCCCATACATTTAGAAAGAAATAAAGTTAGACCTGATGGATTAACAGATTAATGTCATACAATTTCAAAAATAAAAAAATAATTATCTCTGCTGGAGCATCAGGAATTGGATGGGCAACAGCAAAAGAGTGTCTAGAAAAAGGTGCGAAGGTATTCGTTTGTGATGTTGATAAAAAATCTATATATAAATTAAAGAAAAATCCTTTAAATAATAAAAGATTATTTTCTTTTCATTGCGATGCCTCAAATGAAAACGATGTAATAAATTTCTTTAAAGAAATTAAAAAAAAAACACAAAAGATTGATGCACTAATTAATAATGTTGGAGTTGCAGGCCCAACAGGAACTATGGACAAACTTAAAACAAAAGATTGGGAACAAACTTTAAAGATAAATGTAATTAGTCATTTTATTTTTTCAAAATTAGCAATCCCAATGTTAAAAAAAAATAAAGGTGGGTCAGTAGTTAATCTGTCTTCTACAGCAGGTATATTTGGATTTCCATTAAGGTCTCCGTATTCAGCAAGTAAATGGGCGGTGGTAGGAATGACAAAAACTCTAGCAATGGAATTAGGAAAGTTTAAAATTAGAGTAAACGCAATTTGTCCAGGAACTGTAAAAGGAGATAGAATGGGAAGAGTTATTAGAGACAAAGCTAAATTTTTAAAAATTTCAAAAAAAGCAGTGGAGAGTGAATTTGTTTCTATGACTTCTCTTAATACTTGGGTTTACGAGAAAGATATTGGTAAAATGTGTTGCTATTTAATTTCTGACGAGTCTTCTAGGATTTCTGGTCAAGTAGTTGGTGTTGATGGTAACACTTTAAGAATGCATTAGAGATTTAAATATTTTCAATAAATTCTATTAAGTTATTTGCAATTTGCTCAGGAGCCTCTATCAAAAAAGAGTGTTTAACATCTGGTATAATAACTAATTTAGAATCTTTTATCTGATTTGACATTTTTTTGTTATGAAAAGGAGTGCATCCACCATCATTTTCTCCTGTCATAAATAGACAGGGTTTATTTATATCTTTTAACCATGAGATCATCTCAGTTTCTGCATAAATTTTAAAAACATTTATAAACACATCTTTATCAGTATCTATTACCTGTTTTAATCGTCTTGATACAAGGTCCGGATTTTTTTCAATAAAATCATCTGTAAACCATCTGCTAGTAAGATTTTTTAATGTTTGTTCAACTCCCTTATTTTTTAGATCTGAAATGACATTCCACACTTTTTGTTTATCTTCATCAGATCTTCCTGCAACTGTTGATAATAATCCTACTGATAAAACCCTTTCAGGAAACTTTTTGGCATAAGCAGGGGCAATCATGCCCCCCAAAGAATGTCCCATAAAATGGGCTTTTTGGATGTTTGTCTTTTCTCTTACTCTTTCTAAATCTAATACAAGGTCATCTAAATTAAAATCTTTATTATCTACAGGTGATTTTCCATGCCCTCTTAAATCGTATGTCACGACTGTAAACATGCTTTTAAGTTTTGGAGTTATAAATCTCCATGCATCTTCTGCACCCCCAACTCCATGAGTTAAAAATATTGCCGGTCCTGATCCTGTAACTGAGTAATTGCAATCTATGATGCTCATAGATATTTAAGCTACTTGTATATTAGATTTTTTAAAATATGGGATTACGTTTTCACCAATTCTATACATTGACTCTATTAGGTCTTCTTGTGATTGTCCAAAACTTGAACTAAGAATTACCTCATCAACTCCTGCTTCAGCATAAACGCTAAGTTTATCAATCATTTCATTTAAAGGGCAAATTAAAAGATTTTCTTTTAGTTCTTCTAAAGTTTGTTTTCTTGGTAAAGCTTCAATATTACCCTCTTTTACCTTGCCTGGTCCTGTAAACATATTATCAAATCTTTTGTAATATTCGTAAGCAAGTTTTGTTTTCTCTCTAGCTTCATTTTCATCTTTTGCTAAGTAAGCCATTCGTTGCATTGAAAGTTTGAGTAATTTTCCTTTTTCACCTAGTTGAATGCAACCTTCTTTAAATGCATTAACTCTATTTAATAAAAGATCTTTTGTTCCTGATAATACTGTTGATTGAACATGAAATCCTCTTGAAGCTGCATCTTTTATACTTTCTAAATTCATTGCAGCAACCATCATTGGTATTGGATTACTTATGGGTCGAGGCATTATGGTTAATGGTTCGAAGTCATAGTATTTTCCTTTATATGAAACTTCTTTATTTTTTAATAACAATTGTAGAACCTCTAGAGACTCTACAAATTTTTCTTTTGATTGTTCTATTGGGGTACCTAGTCTTTTCATTTCCCATGGAAATGCTCCTCTTCCTACACCTAAGATTAATCTTCCATCAGTTAAAATATCGGCAGTAGCTACTTCACCAGCATATGTTCTCATGTCGTGTAGAGGTAAAACAACAATACCTGTTGTTATTTTAATATTTTTTGTAACTGATGCAATTTTTACAGCCATCTGTAATGGTGATGGCATCATCAGTAAATTTATTAAATGATGCTCTGGTATTGATACAGTTGCATAACCAATTTTTTCAGCAGTTACACATTCTTCAAGCATATTTTTAAAATGCTGCCTTGAACCCATGCTTGTGTCTGGCATGTAACTTGTTAAAAAATGATTAAAATCCATTAACTAAATTACCATTTTAAGTTTTCTTTAGATATCTATTTTCTAATTTTATTTTCATATTTTTTTCTAAGATTTTGAAGTTCAACTAAATACTCATCTCTTATATTTGACAATTGATTGATTGATTTTCCTCTTGCTTGCTTTTTTGTACCAGAAATCAATCTTTCTGAGAGCTTTTTTGACAACTTTGGCGCTTTAAGCTTAGTCCAAGGGAGTTTTAATGCAGGCCCAAATTGTTCAAGCATATGTTTCATTCCGGCTTTTCCTCCTGCTAAATGAAAAGTTAAAAATGTTCCCATTAATGAGTATCTTAAGCCTGGACCGTCCTCAATAGCTCTATCTAAATCCTCTGTTGAGGCATACCCATCATTAATAATATGAAGTGCTTCTCTCCACAAAGCTTCTTGAAGTCTATCGGATAGATAGCCTGGTAGCTCCTTTTTAAGTATAATTGGGTTCATTGAGATCGTTTTATAAAATTTATTTGCCACATTTAATGATTTAGAACTAGTTTTTTTTCCTGGGACTATTTCAACTAAAGGTAGTAAATAAACAGGATTAAACGGATGGGCGATGATACCCCTTTCATTATTTTTACATTTTGAAAAAATTCTTGAGGGTAATAATCCAGATGAGCTAGAAGATATCAAGACCTCAGGTTTACAATTATTTGAAATTTTACTTATTAATTGAGTTTTAAGTTTATAGTTTTCAGGAGCACATTCTTGAATTAGGTCTGCATCTTTAACAGCACTCTCTAATGAAGAAAAAAATTTTAAATTATTTAAATTTATTTTTTTTTTATTAAATAATTTTTTTACAAATGGTATGGCTCTTTTTATTTCTTGGATTAAATTATTTCTTTGAATTAAATTTTTATCGTATGCTAAAACTTTTATGTTGTGAGCCAAAAGTCTTATTGTCCACCCTACTCCAATTACACCTGTTCCAATTACTGCAACTTTTTTTATTCTGGACATTACTTGTGTTTAACAAGCTTTAGTTTTTTCCTTGTTTCTTCTGCAGTCATTATTGATGCTCCAAGATCAGTTACAATTCTAATCGCTTTTTCAACTAACTGAGCATTGGTTGCAAGTTTACCTTTTGATATATACAAATTATCTTCTAAACCAACTCTTGGGTTTCCACCCATAACAACTGTTTGTGCCACAAAAGGCATTTCATTTTTTGATATAGCAAAACCTGACCAAACCCCTTGTTCTGGCATTATATCTTTCATAGCTTGCATCGCTAAAGGAGTAGCTGGGGCTCCCCAAGGAATACCTAAACACATTTGGAACATTGGAGGATCATCTAGCAAACCCTCTTTGTATAATTGAGAGCCGAACCACATATTTCCTAAATCGAATGCCTCTATCTCTGGTTTAACTTTAATTTCCTGCAACTTTTTTGCAGCTTTTCTTAAATCATTAGGAGTATTAACTGTAATAACTGAACCATCACCAAAGTTTAATGTTCCAGCATCTAATGTGCAGATTTCTGGCAAGAATTGTTCTGCATTAGCTATTCTTTCCATAACATTTGCCATGTCGGTCATAGGGCCAAAATCTAGAGGATTTTTTCCTTGTCCAATATCTAAATCACCACCCATCCCTGTTGTTAAATTTAAAATTACATCGGTTTCACTTGATCTAATTCTATCAACTACTTCTTTATATAATTCTAGCCTTCTACTTGGTGTTCCATCCTCTTCTCTTACATGAATATGTGCAATTGCTGCTCCAGCTTTTGCTGCCTCTATTGCTGATTTAGCAATTTGTTCTGGTGTTTTAGGTAAGTCAGGGTGTTTGCTTGCAGTATCTCCTGACCCTGTTACAGCACATGATACAAAAACGTTGTTGTTCATAATTTATTTTTCAACTATATTTTAAAATCATGCAAATGGAAATATCAGAATTACAGAAGGATTTAGCTGCAACTTTTAGATGGACAGCTAGACTTGATATGCATGAGGGTGTTGCAAACCACTTTAGTGCATGCATACCTGGTACATCTGATTTTTACTGTAATAAAGCAGGTATTCATTTTAGTAGAATTAAGGCTAGCGATCTAATCTTAGTAACTAAGGAAAACAAAGAGGAGTTAAAGAATAAGCCAGACGTTATTGATCCTACAGCCTTGTATATCCATGGTGCAATTCATGAAAAAGCACCACACGCAAGATGTATTTTTCATGTCCATTCTAAATATGCAACTGCTCTTTCTACTCTAAAAGACCCAGTATTAAAACCAATCGATCAAAATACAATGATGTTTTATAATAGAGTATCTACATACAATGAATTTGGAGGTTTAGGACTTGAGGACGAGTCCATAAAAATGGCAAATGCTCTCGGTAATAAACAACATATGTTGCTTTCAAATCATGGAATTTTAACAACAGGAGAAACTGTTGCTGAAGGTTTTAATTCACTTTATTATTTTGAAAGAGCGGCACAAACATATCTTACAGCTCTTTCAACTAACCAAGAACTTAATGTGGTTAGCCATGAAGTTGCGGAGAAAACTGCAGAAGAACATGCAAACTTTCCAACTGATTTTGCAAATCTATTTTTATCTCAAATAAGATTAATTTTAGATAAAGAAGAGCCAGATTATAAAAATTAAGATGAATTTAGATAAATTAAAAGTAAGAAGAAGTTTTATTTTTACACCAGGGCTTCACCCTGAAATGTTTCCTAAAGCAATTGCATCAGGTGCTGATATGGTTTGTATTGAATTAGAAGATGGAATAGCAATAAATGATAAAGAACAGGCAAGAAAAAATACAATTGAAGCTCTTAAAACACTCGAAGTAAAAAATGATGTAGAATTAGTTGTAAGACTAAATAATCAAAGAACCAAATTTGGTCTTTCAGATCTAGAGGCTTTTATTTCAAGTAAAATAAATCTAAAGGCAATTATGTTGCCGAAAGTTAAAACTCCAGATGAAATAACGTTTATTGATGATCTGCTAACAGACTGTAATTTAGATACGGATCTTCACGTAATTATGGAAACAAATGAGGCTTTAGAAAATATTTATAATATTGCTCATGCCAGTAAAAGAATAGTTGCTCTATATTTTGGTGGAGTTGATATGGCAGCTGAGCTTAGAGTTGAGAATAAATGGGAAAATCTTGTTCACGCAAGATCTAAATTAGTTCATGCAGGTGCAAGTGTTGGTGTAGATGTAATAGATGTACCTTATTTAGACTTAGAGAATATGGAAGGAATGAGGAAAGAGGCTGAACAAGTAAGAAACTTAGGCTTTACTGGAAAAGGTTCTATTCATCCAAAACAAATTAAAATTTTAAATGAAGTATTTACACCACCTCAAGATGAAATTATCAAGGCTAAAAAAATTTTAGAAGAATTTAATAATTCAAATACAGGTCTAGTAGTCATAGAGGGTAAACTTATAGAAAAACCTGTCCTTCGAGAAATGAAAAGGAAAATATTGATAGCAGATAAAATAAATAAAGTTTAAATTAAATTATGTCATTTCATCTTGCCACTAGAAAAGTTATTAAGGAATGGACAGACTACAATGAACATATGAATATGGCATACTATGTTCTAATTTTTGATCAAGCATGGGAAACAATGCTTAATAAGTTTCATATGGGTGGTTCAAATGCACAAATTAATAAAAGAAGTACTATGGTTGTAGATACAAGAACTACCTATGACAATGAAGTGAAAGAAAATGATGAAGTAGATGTTTATTGCACCTTCTTTGATCATGATAAAAAAAGATTACATTTAAAATGCGAAATGTATGAAAAGCAGTCAAATAAACTCGCTGCAACTATTGAAAGCCTGTCGCTTTATATTGATCTGGATAAAAGAAAGGTCACAGAATTTGAACAAGATAAAATCCAAATAATGGATGACTTTATAAATAAAAATAAGGTTTCTTTTAACTCAGAAAATTTAGTGTTTTCTGGTAAGCTAAAAAAATAAGTTATGGAAATTAAACTTTTGTCAGGAGCACTAGGTGCAGAAATAACAGGGATAGATCTTAAAGATACATCTGATCAAAACATCAAGGAAATTAATAATTTATTATTAGAACACAAAGTTATTTTCTTTAGAGACCAAAAAATTAATGCTGAGCAACATATAGCCTTAGCTGAAAAATTTGGACCATTAGAAACACATGCATATGTAAAAGGATTAAGTAAACATCCCGAAATAGTAAGAATAATTAAAGCAGAAGACGAAAAAAACCAATGGGGTGAGAATTGGCATAGTGATGTTAGTTACAATGAAAAACCAACGAAAGCAGTAATATTAAAATCAATTAAAATTCCTCCTGTTGGTGGTGATACATGCTTTGCAAACATGGAGCTTGCATGGGAAACATTAGATGAAGATATAAAAGAGAAGATAAAAGATAAAAAAGCAATCCATAGTTCTCTTGGCGCAGAATTTTTTATTGAAAAATATAAAAAAATGGAGGGAAATGAAAAAAGAAATTTTGATGAATATTCTAATGAACATCCAATAGTAAGAACACATCCTGAGACTGGGAAAAAAATTCTATTTGTCAATTGGACATACACAAAAAAAATAATTGGACTTGAACAAGAAGAAAGCGACGAAATTTTAAAAAAAATATTTGAACACCAAGCACGACTTGAATTAACCTGTAGATTTAGCTGGACTGAAAATACAGTCTGTATATGGGATAATAGAAGTGTTATTCACTTTGCAATTGCAGATTTTTATCCAGGTAGAGGATTAGGATATGAAAGAGTAATGGATAGAATTGCTATTGAAGGTGACCACCCACAATAAATACCTTGAAATTTGATTATTTAATAATTGGAGCAGGTACAGCAGGATGTGTTCTCGCTAATAGATTAACTGAACAAAGTAAAAATAACGTTGCAATTTTTGAAGCTGGTAAAGATAGTGATATATGGAAAGTAAACATGCCCCTTGCAATACTTTATGCAATGCATGACCCAAAATATAATTATAAATATTATTCTGAACCTGAGCCACACTTAAACAATAGAAAATTATTTTGTCCTAGGGGAAAGATGATTGGTGGTTGTTCCGCGCATAATGGAATGGTTTATGTCAGAGGAAATAAAAATGATTATGAGAGATGGGCTTCATTTGGGTTAAAAAATTGGTCTTACGAAAATGTTTTACCTTTTTTTAAAAAAATTGAGACATGGTCAGGTGGAGAAAATAATTATAGAGGTGGAAAAGGTATATTGCCTGTAAATCAATCAAATAACAAAAATCCCCTTTTTAAAGCTTTTTTGGACTCGGCTAAAGAGGCAGGACATAAAATAAATAGTGATATGAATGGAGAAGACCAAGAAGGCTTTGGAATGTACGATGTTACTATTCATAAAGGAGAGAGAGCAAGTGCTTCAAAATACTATTTAAAACCAGCTAAAAGCAGGGAAAATTTAAAAGTATTTACTGAGTCATTTGTAGAAAAGATTATTTTTGATGGCAAAAAAGCTATTGGAATTCAAGTTAAAATAAAAAATGAAACGAAGACTATTTACGCAAATAAAGAAATTATTTTAAGTGGTGGATCAATTAATTCTCCGCAATTATTAATGTTATCAGGTGTTGGTCCAAGCAATCATCTTAAAGAAAAAGGAATTGAGATTATTCATGATTCAAAAGGAGTTGGAAAAAATTTACAAGATCATTTAGAAACGTATATTCAACAAGAATGTAAAACTCCAGATACATTATATTCATATGTAAATAAATTTAATATGGTAAAGGTAGGTATTCAGTGGTTCTTAAACAAAAGTGGGCCCTGTTCTACCTCTTTTTTAGAGGCAGGTGGATTTAGCAAATCATCTCCAGATAAAAAATATCCAAATATACAATTTCATTTTTTCCCAGCATTTGTAATAGACCATGGTTTAGTAGATCCTGATAGACACGGATACCAATTACATGCAAGTTTAAACCAACCAAAGAGCAGAGGCGAAATTACTTTAAAAAGTTCAGACCCTTATGATTATCCAAAAATACAATTTAATTATTTGGAGGATGAATATGACCTTAAAGAGACAATAAAATGTGTTCGAGTAGCAAGAAAAATCTTAGGTCAAAATTCTATGAAACCTTATGCTGGTAAAGAAATTGGACCAGGAGATAATGCAAATTCAGACGAGGAAATTGAAGAATATATCAGGTCAAAAGCAGAAACAGCATATCACCCATCATGTACTTTAAAGATGGGTATAGACGATATGGCAGTTGTAGATGAAAAATTAAAAATTCATGGTCTTGAGAATATAAGGGTAGCGGATGCATCTGTAATGCCAGAAATTACAAGTGGAAATCTAAATGCACCAACATTAATGATAGGCGAGAGAGCTGCTGACTTCATTTTGAATTAACTTATGAAAGCAAATAATAATACTAAAGGCATCCTTTTCATTATGATTGGGATGGCTTTTTTTTCAATCCAAGACTCACTTATAAAATATATATTTGAAGAGATTGCTTTATTTGAGCTATATCTTGGTAGAACTATTGTACAAGCTACAGTTCTCATTTCTATTTTCTTAATAACAAAAAAAAAATTTACTTTAAAAACTCATTATCCTTTATTGACTTTATTAAGAGTAATCTGCTTTTTCTTTGGATTTAGTTTCTTTTACATTTCATTGACATTTATGTCTTTAGCAATGGTTAGTGCATTATTCTTTTCGTGTCCTTTTTTTATGTCAATATTTGCTAAGATATTTTTAAAAGAACAAATTGGTATTAGGAGATGGAGTGCAATAACCGTAGGTTTTATTGGTGTTTTAGTTGTACTTAATCCAACTTTAGAAGACTTTAATTATTTTAAATTGGCACCAGTTGCATGTTCACTTTGTTATGCATGCTCTATGACAATTACAAAATATACATCTGAAAAAGATAATATTTATACTCAGTTAACTTTACTTTATATTTTTGCAGTAATTGCGAGTGTTATAATTTTTTTAATAAGTGGTGATGGAAAGTTTAACAATTTCTCTGATCCTACAATGCAATTTATTTTTAGAGAATGGTTTGTAAATCCAGCTGTTTCTTGGCCATATGTTTTTGTAATGGGTATTGTTGCATCAATATCATTTTTTTGTGTATTTACCGCATACAGTATTGCTTCTCCTTCAGTAGTATCTCTGTTTGAATATTCGTATATAGTTTTTGCAATTATAGCTGGTTACATATTATTTGAAACTATACCAGTACCTAGAACTTTTCTTGGTGCTTCAATAATTATTGGAGCAGGTGTATATATTTATTTTAGAGAAAAAGTTCGAGGTCAAATGATTGCATCAGATACACCTAATAGATGATAAAAAAAAACTATATTCCAACAATAAATATTTCTTCTATTCTTGGAAAAAATTTTGACACAAGGCCCGCCCTTAAAATAGTTAAAAAAATTGAGAAAGCATGTTTAGATGTTGGCTTTTTTCAAATTACAGGTCATGGTATAAAATTAAAAAATATTAATAAAATTTGTAAAGTTGGCGAAGATTTTTTTAAATTAGATAAATCAAATAAACTTAAATTAGCACCAAAAAAATGGAATAAGATAAATAAGAATGTTTATAGAGGTTACTTCCCTAACGATGTAAATGGTAAAGAAGGATTAGATTTAGGAGACTTAAGAGTAAATAGGAAATATTCAAAAAGAATAAAAAATCAGTACATAGAATATTTAAATATTAAGCAGTCATTTACCGCAAATAATATTTCTAAATTAGCTGACTATTATGATGATATATTTAACTTAAGCGAAATTCTTTTTAAAAGTATTATTAAAATCTATAATAAGGATACTGATATATCAAAAAGAGCATTTTCAAGATTAAAAACTCTTAGCACATTACGTTTTAATTATTACCCTAATCAATCAAAGCCTGTTGAAATTTCTAAGCAAGATGGAGTTGCTCTTGGATGTGAAACACATGTAGATAGTGGTATTTTCACAGTACTTTACCAAAACAAAAAGGGTGGTTTACAAGTACAAAACCGTAAAACAAAAAAATGGCACGATGTTCCCTTTGATAAAAATGCTTTAGTTGTAAATACTGGAAGAGCGCTTGAATATTTAAGTAAGGGAAGGTTTAAAGCAACTAATCATAGGGTATTATGGAACAAGCAAAAAAGGCTTTCAGTTCCTTTCTTTTTTGAACCCTCATATGACTTTAAAATGAATCTTTCATTTTTAAATAAGGAAAAACTAACTAATAGTGGTCTCAGGTACGATAAATTTCTTAATAAATCGCTTAAAAAATTCATTGAATATCAAAGGTAAGAATAATAATATTATCTCATAAAGCGATACATAACTCGTCGTAATTTCATATACGAAAGTGGGATCGGTCGTCTTTAAATTAATTTTTAAAGGAGGCTTTAATGAAGTTTGGTTATTTTTGTAATACAACAAATTGGACACACAAACCATATCACAAATTATTAGATGAAACTAAACAGATCACAGAATATTGTGATCAAAACAATTGGAATTCAATTTGGTTTACCGAACATCATTTTAACCATGAGGGAATGGAATCGTGTACTAATCCCTTAATGTTAGGAGCAGATGCTGCTGCAAGAACAGAAAATATACGAATAGGGCAAGCAGCAAATGTAATAACCTTTCATAACCCAATAAGATTAGCAGAAGATATTGCTACACTTGATCAACTTTCAAAAGGAAGAGTAGAAGTTGGTGTTGCAAGAGGAGTTTATGGGAGAGAGGCAATTAATTTAAACAAAGAAGCAGATTTAAAAGATCAGGCAAAAAATTTTAGATTATTTGCTGAAACATTAGAAATTTTGAAAAAAGCATGGTCAGAAAAATTTTTTAATCATGATGGAGAATTTTATACTTACCCATCACCAAATTATGTTTGGCAGCATGACATGAGCCCGCCAAGTGAAGAATTTATGAATATGGAAGATAGCACTATGAAAAAAATTAGTGTTCTTCCAAAGCCTTATCAAAATCCACACCCTCCCATACATCAAGTTGTTGATGGTATAAGATCTATAGAGTGGGCTGCAGAAAATAATATAAATGTAATTATGTGGATACCTACAGTTAAAGCATTGAAAATAAGATTTGAAGCTTACAAAAATAAAAGATCTGAAGTTACTAAAAAAAATGTTCCTTTAGGTGAAGGTGTTACTCTAGTTAGAGACATGTTTGTCGCTGATACTATGGAAGAGGCCAAAGAGAAAGCAGGGCAACATATGGTAAATTATATGAAATGGGTTTGTCATTGGAGAGGTCTTGGCAATCACATGGATCCTGGTGAAGAGCTTCCAGAAACAAAGGGTAAATTAGATCTTCTTAATTACGAGTTTTTACATGAAAGAAATATGTTGTTTGGTACACCTGAATACGTAACAGATAAGATTAAAGAACTTCAATCAGAGCTTAATCTTCAAAATCTTCAAGTTTGGTCTAACTTTCCAGGTGTTAAACATGAAGATTGTATGAAAAGTATTAAATTATTCACAGAAAAAGTAATGCCTAACTTTAAAGATGATCTAGATACTGAAGTTAAAAAAGTATCGTGATTAAGTCCAAGAATACCTTGACCGGTGGTCAAGCGGCAGTGAAATCTCTAAAAAAAGAAAAAGTTAAACATGTCTTTGGCTTAATTGGTTCAGCTACAATGGAAATGTTTGATGCATTGTATCATGAAAAAAAAATTAAATTTATAGGTGTGAGAGACGAAAGAACGGGAACACACATGGCCGATGGATATGCAAGGGCTTCTAATCAACCTGGTGTTATAATTGCTGGACAAAACGGTCCTGGCGCAACTAATCTAGTTACAGGAATAGCACAGGCAAAAGCAGCATTTTCACCTGTAGTATCAATTGCAGGTTTATATTCTACTAAGGATAAGATGGAAGATGCCTTTCAAGGACTTGATCAACAATCACTTTTTGATCCTATAACAAAAAAAACATGGACGGTAAAAAAAGCAAGCCATATACCAACAGCTTTTAGAGATGCTTTTAATCTTGCTATGTCTCCAAGAAGAGGTCCTGTTTGTATAAATCTTCCAAGAAACGTTCTCTCAGATACTTCAAAGTTTAATATTAATGAAAATAAAAAATCTTATAAAAAAGAAAGTAATTTAAAAAGCAAAAAGAATTTGATTGATAAAACTATAAAACTTATTCTTAGCTCAAAAAAAACAGTAATTGTTGCAGGGGGAGGAATAAAATATAATTCAAAATATAAGTCTGTAACAAAACTTGCTGAATTTTTAAATATTCCTATTGTTACTGCAGCAGGACACGGTGATGCAATTCCGTTCAGTCATAAGTTAAATGCGGGACAAATGGGACCTAGAGGAAATATTGTTGCATCAAGATTAGTCAAAGAAGCAGATCTAATTATTGCAATTGGTACAAGACTTGGTTTTAATTCTACGTTCTATTCATATGATAACATAAATAAAAATGCAAAAATTGTTCAGATAGAATTAGAAAAAAAAATGATAGGAAGATATTTTCCAGTAAGTGTAGGGATTCTTGGTGATGCTGCGGTTGTGACAGATCAAATCTTAATTGAATTAAAAAAACAAAAAAAAATTTTTAATTATAAAGAATGGACAAATAGTTTTTTATTAGAGCGATCAAAATTTCTTAAAGATAGAGATAATATAAAGTCAAAAAATTTTCCAATCCAACCAAATGGTCTATTCAAAGAACTAAGAAAAGTACTACCAAAGAATACTGCAATAACACTTGATGCTGGAACGCTTTGCCTTCAAGCAACAGATGCTTTGGAATATTATAATCCTCCCTCTCTTTACACACCTCTTGATTTTGGGCTAGTAGGCTTTTCTTTTGCATGTGGTTTGGGAATAAAGGTTGCAAAACCTAATAAAACTGTCGTTAGTTTAATGGGTGATGGTGGATTTGGCATGACTATTTCAGAATTAAGTACAGCTGTAGAGCATGGCATAAACACAATTACAATAGTAATGAATAACAAAAGTTGGGGAGCAGAAAAAGCTTATCAAAAAGATTTTTATGGCGAAAGATATTTAGGAGCAGATATTCAAAGTCCTCCTTTTGATGAAGTTGCTAAACTATATGGTGCTAAAGGAATTAAAGTTAAAAAATTATCAGAAGTTAACGAAGCAGTAAAAAGTGCATTAAAAGTAAATAAACCAGTTGTTATAGATGTTGATGTAGATCCAAAAGCGTTATACAGTTTTAGAAGAGATAGCTTTACACATAGACTTAAAAAATGAAATTAGAATTACGTAAATTTACTAAATTTGTAGATAAGACTTTTATCGAAGGTGGAAAAGAAGCTAAGGAGCCAGTTTTGATGGTTTCTGTTGCTGCAGTTTTTAAAAATCCTTGGGATGGAAAAGGTTTTGTAGAAGACTTAAAACCCATTATTTTAGATCTAGCTCCTAAACTTGGGGATTTATTGGTTCCTGAACTTATAAAAGAAATAGGTTCACCTGAGAAAATATTAGCATATGGAAAAGCAGGTATAGTTGGACTAAATGGAGAAATAGAACATGCATCAGCATTTATTCATACATTAAGATTTGGTAATAAATTCAGAGATGCTGTTGGTGGGACTTCCTATTTAAGTTTTACAAATACTAGGGGAACCGCAGGATCAAAAATATCTATTCCAATGATGCATAAAACTGACTCTGGATTAAGACCTTATTATTTGACCCATGAGTTTACTATACATGATGCTCCATTTGATGACGAAATTGTTATTGCGATTGGAGGAGCTTCAACTGGAAGAGCTCATGCAAGAACTGGAGATAGATATCAAGATATGAAAGAAATGGGTATTGAACCAAAGTAGTAATGATCCATGCAACAGACGCTAATAGTACCTTTTATAAATTAAATAAAAAAAAAGGAATACCAATAATTTTTATTCATGGTGTAGGACTTGATAGCAGTATTTGGGAATCCCAGATTGATGCATTTGAAAATACTGTTTTAGTCTATGATATCCTTGGTCATGGCAAGACTCCATTAAATAAAGATAATGTCAGTTTTGATGATTTTTCTGATCAATTATTGAATTTAATTAATGAATTAAAAATAGAAAAAATACATTTAGTTGGATTTTCAATTGGATCTCTGATCGCCAGAAATTTTGCAACAAGATTTAATGAAAGACTTCAATCACTCACATTACTATGTTCAATATTTAATAGATCAAATGAGCAGAAAAAAATAGTAAATGACAGATTTGAACAAACAAAAAAAGAAAATACTCTGCCAAAAAACGTCCTTAAAAAGATGGTTCACCAATGAATATTTAGATAAATATCCTAAAGTATCTGAGAAAATTGGATCAATTCTTGAAAATAATAATATGTCTAACTTTATTAAAATATACTCTTTGTTTGTTCATCATAAAGATGACGAGAGATTTGATGATATAAAGGTAAAAACCCTTGTAATGACAGGTGAAGGAGATGTGGGGTCAACTCCAGAAATGTCAAATAATCTAAGTAAAAAAATTAAAAACTCCACTGTAAAAATAATACCAGTTGGAAAACATCTATGTAGTATTGAATGTTCAGATGATGTAAATAGTAAACTAAAAGATCATATTCTAAATGCTTGAATTAAAAAAATATAAAATGTTTATTGGTGGTGAGTGGTTAGATTCTGATACAAAAAAAACATTTGAAACATTAAACCCAGAGAATAATAAGCCGTGGGCAATTGTACCAGAGGCAAGTGCTAGTGATGTTGATAAGGCGGTGAAAGCTGCACAAAAAGCTTTTGAAGGAGATTGGCCAAAACTATTACCAAGGGAAAGAGGGAAATTTTTAAGAGCAATTGGAAATAAACTGAGAGAAAATGCAGAACTACTTGGAAGAATTGAAACTATAGACACTGGAAAAATTTTTAGAGAAACAAATCAACAAGCGAATTATATTGCAGAATATTATGATTATTATGCTGGATTAGCTGACAAAGTTGAAGGTACTGTTCTACCTATTGATAAACCAAATATACAAGCAATAACATCTAGAATACCAATTGGTGTAATTGCTGCAATAGTTCCTTGGAACTCACAAATGTTTTTAACTGCAACTAAATTAGCTCCAGCTTTAGCTATGGGTAATACTGTTGTAATAAAATCATCAGAACTTGCTCCAGCAGTAATGTTTGAGTTTGCGAAATTAATTGAAGAAACTGGAATTCCTAAAGGTGTTGTCAATGTTTTAACTGGGTTTGGAGACCCATGTGGTAAGGCTTTAACCACTCATGACTTAGTAGAAAAAGTTGCTTTCACAGGGGGACCTGAAACTGCAAGACACATAATTAGAAATTCAGCTGAAAATTTATCAGAAGTAAGTCTAGAACTTGGTGGAAAAAGCCCAGTAGCGGTTTTTGATGATGCTCACCAAGAAAATGCAATAAATGGAATTACAGCAGGAATCTTTGGTGCAAGCGGACAAAGCTGTATAGCAGGATCAAGACTATATTTACAAAAAGGAATTTATGATGAATTTCTTGATAAACTTACAAAAAGAGCTGAAAGAATAAAAATTGGAGCACCAATGGATAAAGATACTGAGATGGGGCCTTTAAGTAATTTTAAACAACTAGAAATAATAGAAAAAAATATAAAAAAGACTGTTGAACAAGGTGGAAAAGTAAGGTGTGGTGGTAAAAGGCACCCATTTTCTAATGAAGGTTACTATTTTCCTCCGACAATAATTGAGTGTGATAATCATAACCTTCCTACAGCAGAAAATGAACTTTTTGGGCCAGTTTTATCAGTCATGAAATTTGATAATGAAAAAGAGGTAATCGATAAAATGAATGATAATCAATACGGCCTTTCATCGGGTGTTTATACTAGCGACTTTTCAAGAGGTCTTAGAGTTTCTAACGCTGTAAGAGCAGGAATAACATTTGTAAATACTTATCGACTAATTTCTCCTTCAGCACCTTTTGGGGGAATTAAAGATAGCGGATATGGAAAGGAAGCGGGAATGGACTCAATTAAAGATTATACTAGAGTTAAAACAACTTGGTATTATACATCTGATGAACCAACTTTAGATCCTTTCTCTATTAGATAATTTTTGTCTGCAAAACACACCTTACTTATTTTATTTGTAGTATTTTTGTTAGGCAGTGCCTATCCAACTGGCAAATTAGGATTAAATGATACAATACCACCAATTCTTTTTGGTGCTTTAAGAATGTCTGTTGTATTTATTTGTTTAATTCCTTTTTTTAAATTTCAAATAGTTGAAAAAAAATTTATTATTCCTTTAATAGGATTTTCAATTTGTTTTGGGGTTGCGGTAAATATGTTTTTATATTTATCTATTAATGCTTCTAGCATTCTAGCTCCAATTACAATTGGTGCACAACTATCTATTCCTTTCGGAATAATTTTAAGTTCAATATTTTTAAACGAAAAAATCAGTTACAAAAAATGGCTTCTAATTACTACCTCATTTTTTGGTATTGTTTTACTCGCTTTTGATCCTAAAGTGACTGAAGAATTAATAGGTTCATTATTAATATGTGGTATGGCTTTTTTTTATGGATTATCACAGGTTTTTTCAAGATACCTAAAAGATTTAGATATCAAATTTACAAATACGATAATGAGTTTTACAGGATTTTTAATTTTAATAATTCTATCTTCAATTTTTGAAGGAAATACTTTGCAAACAATTAAAAATATTAGTTTAGGAAGCTGGTTGACAGTTTTATATGCGGGAGCGATAATTTCTCTGATGGGTCATTTAATGATGTTTTATCTTTATAAATTTTATCCAGTTGATATGGTTCTGCCCTTCTATGCTTTATTTCCTGTTTTTGGTTTAATACTCACTTTTTTTATTTTTGGAGAAGTGCCATCTTTAATTACAGTTACTGGAGGAATAATTGTAATCACATCTGTATTTTTTGCTCAAAAAATAAGATAATTTTCTCGTTGAAAAAAATTGCCATTAAGATTTAATTATAATTATACAAATTGTTAACAATTAGAGGAAATATATGAAAAAACTAGTATTAGCTATGTTTGTATTCGTTTCTTGCTTTACTTCAAAAGCTTATTCGGACGGACATGGCATAAAAATGGGAATTATTTTAGGATTTACAGGTCCTATTGAATCCCTAACTCCAGCAATGGCTGCATCTGCAGAACTTGCATTTAAGGAAGCTTCAGATTCTGGTTCGCTTCTTGGAGGAAAGAAAATTTCTGTTGAAAGAGCGGACTCAACTTGTGTTGACTCAGCAGCTGCTACTGCTGCTGCTGAAGGTTTAATCTCTAACGGTGTAGTAGCAATTATGGGAGCTGATTGTTCTGGTGTAACAGGAGCAATAGCAACTAATGTTGCAGTTCCAAATGGTGTTGTTATGATTTCACCCTCAGCTACATCTCCAGGATTAACTGACCTAAAAGATAATGGATATTTTTTTAGAACAGCTCCGTCAGATGCTAGAGGAGGTCAAATATTAGCAGATATAACTAAAGATAGAAAAGTAAAAAGTATTGCAGTAACACATACAAATAATGATTACGGTAAAGGTTTAGCTGACGTATATGTTGCGGCTGTTAAAGCTCATGGAATAAATGTAACAGTTGTTACAGCTCATGAAGAAGGTAAAGGTGACTATGGTGCTGAAGTTGCAACATTGGCAGCAGCTGGTGGTGACGCTTTAGCTGTATTAGGTTACTTAGACCAAGCAGGTGGAAGCATCATTGATGGTTCGTTAGACTCAGGTGCTTTTGATGTATTTGTTTTATCTGATGGAATGATAGGTGACTCTTTAACTGATAGATTTGGAAATGATCTAAATAAATCATTTGGTTCATTGCCAGGATCAATGGGTAAAGGTGCTTCAATATTTAAAGGTGTTGCAGGTGGTGCTGGCATTGATTCATCTGGACCTTACACTTCAGAGTCTTACGATGCAGCAGCATTAATAGTTTTAGCGATGCAAGCAGGTGGTAAAGCTGATAGAGCTACTGTTCAAGCAAATGTAATGTCAGTTGCAAATGCTCCAGGAGAAAAGATATATCCAGGAGAATTAAAAAAAGCATTAGATTTACTTGCAAGCGGAAAAGCAATTAACTACGAAGGTGCATCTAGTGTTGAATTAACTGATGTTGGAGAAGCATCAGGTGCCTTTATTGAAAAAGAAATTAAAGGTGGAAAATTCAAAGACAAAAAACAAAGATAATATTTGTTAAATTAAACTCCAGCGGTGTAAACTGCTGGAGTTTTTTTATTTTAGAATACTCATTAAAACATATACTGACAGTAAGGACATAAAGAAAACTATAGAATAGTTAATTATTATCCATATTCTTTTACTATCTATATAATTTGATAAGAATTTTGAGAGATATCCAAGTATAAAAAAGAAAAGAAATGATGATAACGATGCACCAATACCAAAATAGTATTTTTGGGTTATTAGAAAATCTTTAGAAAAGTTACCTAAAAAAAATACTGTATCTGAATAAACATGGGGATTTAAGTAAGTAAAGCCAAGTGTTTTTACAACTACTGATATAAAAGTATTATCGCTAGAGTTATCATTAATCAAAATTTGACTTTTAATCGACTTCAATTTTCTCCAGATAAAATTAATTAAAAATAAAAGTAGGAGTAGATTTAATATTAGTTCTATTAATGGCGAAAAAAAATTCTGGAAGTAATGAAATAAAAATATTCCTAAAAAAATGAGTATAAAATCTGATATTGAACAAATTAAACAAACTATAAATATATGTTTTTTTTTAAGACCTTGTTCAATCACAAATATATTTTGAGCTCCAATAGCTAGGATTAAACTTAGGCCAGTAAGAAAACCGAAAAATAAATAGCTCACTTTATTAGATTATTGTTTGATAATCTTCTCTGGAATTATTCCCTGAGGTCTAAATCTCATTATTAAAAGAAGACCTATTCCAACTAATAAAAATCTAAAATACGGTGCACTATTAACTAAATGAATTTTTACTTCATTTGTTTCTGGGAGATGTGCTGTAAACATGTTTATAAAAAATAATGCAATAGGTGCAGCTTCTACCCATAAAAACCAGACGACAAAACCTCCAAGAATTGCTCCAAAGTTATTACCTGTTCCACCTACAATTACCATCACCCATATAACAAATGTATATCTCATAGGTCTGTAACTCCCTGGTGTAAATAATCCATCATTAGTTACCATCATTGCACCTGCTATTCCAACAATGGCAGAACCTAAAATGAATATAAATAAATGTTGTTTGACTACATTCTTGCCCATCGCACTTGCTGCTTCTTCATTGTCTCTTATAGCTCTCATCATTCTTCCCCAAGGTGAATAAAGTGCTTTTTGCGTAACTAACAATAAAATAATAACTACAATTAAAAATAATCCAGCAAAACAAAGTTTTACATAAATTGAAGATGCGTCTATTACCAACTGGTTTAAAAGATCTTGTCTTTCTGTAAGTGAATTTGTTAAGGATAATTTTGTGAAGTGAAATTTTTCAACTAAATCTATAAACCATGGAGATGTTTGTAAATCTATCTCATATGGAGCAGGTCTCTTTAATCCTATAACATTTTTTACACCCCTCGCCAACCAATCCTCATGTTTGATAATTGAAACAATTATTTCAGCTATTAGTAAAGTTGCTATGGCTAGATAATCTGCTCTTAAACCTAATGCAACTTTTCCAACTATAAATGCTAAACCAGCTGCAAAAAAACCACCTACAATCCAAGAGAGTAAAACTGGCATTCCTAATCCACCTAAAAAACCAGTTTTAGCTGGCTCAACTGCCTCTATTAATTCGATTGCTGGCCCTGAAATTATCTTAATAAGAAAAAGTCCTATTATAATTATTCCTGCAACTAAGTAGTTTCTTTTCTTTGATTTTTCAGTGTTTTTTAGAACATACCTTGCCGAGAATATCATTAGAATTAGAAGAAGAAGACTCATAAGCATATTTAATCCTCCAACACTCCATGCCTCAGAAACTGGAGCAACAGAAACAAGCACTACTGCTAATCCACCTAGGGCTGTGTAGCCCATTATTCCAAAATTAATTAAACCTGCATATCCCCATTGAATATTTGCACCCATTGTCATAACAGCTGAAATCATACAATAATTAAAAATTGTTAATGCTATTGACCATGACTGAAAAATACCAACTAAAATTATAAGTCCTAACATAATTGAGTAAGCAACAATTATATTTAAGTAATTCCTCATATTTTTTTTCCTTCAAATATCCCTGATGGCCTGAATACTAAGACAATAACTAAAATAGAGAACGATATTGCAAATTTATAATCAGTAGATAAAAGTTGCATCAAAGAGTTTGGTTCCAGTTGTTCAGGCAAAATATATACAAAAAACTTTTTATATGCATAAGTGAGGAATATTTCTGCAAATGCAATTAAATATCCACCCAGGAATGCCCCGTAAGGATTTCCTATACCTCCTGCTATTGCCGCAGCAAAAATAGGAAGCATGTTATTAAAGTATACAAAAGGCCTATAACTTTTATCTAAACCATATAAGATACCTCCAATAGTGGCTAGTATTCCTGCAATTACCCAAGTTATAAGAACTACTTTTTTTGGATCGATGCCCGATAGTAATGCTAAATCTTCATTATCAGAGTAAGCTCTCATACTTGTTCCTGTTTTTGTTTTATTTAAAAACCAAAACAAGATTGCAACTAAAATAATAGTTACTACAATCGTAATAATTTGTGTTGATTTGATTGTTAATCCTTCAGCAAGTCCAGTCATATCTTTAAATTCTGATGCTTTTAAAATAAATTTTTCTCCATCCATAAATCTTCTGTCGGTCGGACCTATAATTATTCTAATAATTGCTTGAGTAACAAACATTACACCAATGCTAACCATAGCTAATTGTACTGGAGGACTTTTTTTTATTCTGTAATAACTGAACACCGTTTTGTCTATGATAAGCATATAAAGTATCATCATTGCAACAGCAAAAGGTATAGTAAGTAAAGCTGTAGGTAAAAAACCAAAACTAATCCCTTTTGATTGTAGATAATAGGTAAACAAAACTGCAAACATAGTTCCAAAAGACATCATGTCTCCTGTTGCAAAATTAGCAAATCTTAATATTCCGTAAATAAGAGTAACAAAAATTGCCCCAAGTGCTAATTGTGATCCATATGTTAATGCAGGTAATATTGTGTAATTCAGTAATAAAATAATTGCGTTAATAAAATCCATATTTAAGCCCCTAAAAATGACCTTCTTACCTCTGGATCGTTTAATAATTCTTTTCCAGAACCTTCAAATTTATTTTCACCAGTCACTAAAATATAACCACGGTCTGATATGCTAAGTGCTTGTTTTGCATTTTGCTCTACCATAATTATTGCAACACCAGTTTTTTTAACTTTAACGATGTGTTCGAACAACTCATCCATTACAATAGGTGAAACACCTGCAGTTGGTTCATCCAACATTAAAACTGATGGTTGTATCATCAAGGCCCTTCCTAAAGCCACTTGTTGTCTTTGACCACCAGATAATTGTCCAACAATTTGATCTTTTTTATCGTCTAAGATGGGAAATAATTCATAAATTTGATTAATTACTATGTCGATATTATCTTTTCTAAGAAACCCCCCTATTTCAAGATTTTCTCTTACGGTCAATTCTGAAAAAACATTTTTTGTCTGTGGCACGAAAGAAATTCCTCTTTGAACTCTTTCCTGTGGGGAAAGTTTGGATATATCTTGATCTTCTATAATTATACTTCCAGATTTTAAATTTAATAAACCTAACATTGCTTTCATAGCAGTAGATTTTCCAGCACCATTTGGACCTAAGATTGCAACAATTTCTCCTTTGTTTACATTAATCGAACAAGAATTAATAATATCTGGACCATCTCCATAACCGCCTGTCATATTATTTCCCTCAAAAAATGCCATCAGCTAATTGCTCCATCAAGTTTTTTTCCCCTACCAAGATAGCTTTCTATAACTTGCTCATTTTTTTTTACTTCCTCAGAAGTTCCTTGAAACAAAACTGAACCCTCTGACATTACAATTACAGGGTCACACATTCTACTAATGAAGTCCATATCGTGTTCTATCATGCAAAAAGTATAATTTTTTTCTTTATTAAGTCTTAAAATTGCGGTTCCAAGGTCTTTTAATAGTGTTCTATTAACGCCCGCTCCTACTTCGTCTAGTAAAACTAATTTGGCATCTACCATCATGGTTCTTCCTAATTCTAATAATTTTTTTTGACCACCTGATAAATTTCCTGCTCTTTCATTAGCTAAGTGCTTTAAATTTAAAAATTCTGCCACCCCATAGGCTTTAAGTCTAATTTCTTCTTCTTCTTCTTTAATAAGTTTAGGCTTTATAAATGCATTTAATAGAATTTCTCCAGTTTGGTTTCCTGGAACCATCATTAAATTTTCTAGGACGGTAAGATTAGAGAATTCATGCGCAATTTGAAAAGTTCTCAAAAGTCCTTTTGAAAATAATTCGTGAGATGGTGTATTAGTTATGTTTTCATTATTAAAAAAAACATTCCCTTTTGAAGATTTTAGATTTCCCGCAATAAGATTAAATAGAGTAGTTTTTCCAGATCCATTTGGACCAATAATTCCTGTTATTGTGCCTCTTTTAATAGTTAATGAACAATTAGATACAGCAGCAAGTCCTCCAAAATATTTTGAGATATTTTCTATTTTCAGAATATTTAAATCTGATGACATAGAAAATTATACTTTGTTAAGTCTTTTAAGAATACTATTTAATGTTTTCTCTGTAGACTTATAAAAACCTGCTTTTCTTAATTCTCTTACCCCTTGTTCATTTAATCCTTTGGGGGTTTGAGACTCTTTAACTAAATGTTTTAAGTCCTTATCAGAATTTTTAAATGCGTCTTCAGATAATGCAACAAACAACGAAGTTATATATTTTTGAGCTTTATCTTTTTTCACACCACGTTGTACAAGCCAATTAGACATAGTATTTAATAATTCATAAAATGGCGCCATCATACCTGATGTTGACCAAAAATTTTTTGATAACTTTTCATTATTAATTTCAACAGTTGTTCCAAGTTTATTAAAAAAATTTTTTAATAATTTATTTGGAGGAAAAACTGGAACCGGTCCCTTTCTTAATGATATTGGTGGTAGTGGTATTGCCCTAAAAATTTTTGCCTTTACCTTAATTATTTTTTTTAGTCTTGGTAAAGTAATTGTTGAGATAAAACTTATTATTGTTTGGTTAGATTTAAATTTTAATGTTTTGATTATTTCCTCTCCTACAGTTGGAGTAACAGCAAGGAAAATCCAATCACAAGTGTTAATAATTTCTTGATTTGACTTACCTATACTTACTTTTTTATTTTTTTTTGATAATTTTTTTGCAATAGATAGATTTCTAGCTGAAACTAAAATCTTAGAATACTTGATCTTAGATGAAGTAATACCAGTAACAACAGATTCGGTAATTTTTCCAGTTCCTATAAAACCAAGTTTCATAGAAGTAATTACTATACTTAATTATTAAAAAAGGAACCTCTAATTCTAAGCAATTCCCTTGATAATTTTTTATTTTCTTTAAATGGTTTTCTGCCATGTAGCCAAAAGTAATTATTTGCTACTATAGCACTGCCCACAGGTAGAGAGGTTATTATTTTATTTTGGCTCCCCTCTAAAGCATCAGATAATTTTTGAAGAAATAGACCTTGTTTCATATTTTTTGGTTCAGGAAATTGATCTATATAAGAAATTGTAGGTTCTCCATTTTGATCTTTTGAAAATACTGGGTGTTCAACCTTATAAGCAACATTTTTACTCTTAGGAGATCCCCAAATAAAATCTTGTTTTCCAACTTCATCGTTAGCTAAATCCGATAAATGCTCCCAATCATCTAAGTGTAATAAAGCTGTTTCACCACCGTCTACGTTTTCCTCCTCTAGTTTTGACATCAATATCCAGTCAGTGGTTTCTTTAACATAAGTGCCATCAGTATGAAGATCCATATTTATATATGCTTTTCTTAGATAAGAGTCACTATTGTCCTCATGCTTAACATGAAATCTTGCATAATATTTTCCAGCCATTGAATCATGATTAGGGTTACCAATTAAATGTGTTATAGCGGTAGATAGTTTAATTAAAAATGTTTGATCAATTTTAGATGAAATATTTTTAGGTCCTATTATGAAACACCCTGTATTTCTATTTTTTAATATAATATTTAATAAATTACTTAATTCATAAGATGTGGTTTCGTCTAAACTCTTTGCAATTGTGAAACGTGTAAAAGGTTTATATTCAAGTGATGTTATATCAAATTTTTTAAATGGAAATATTAATCTATCAATTATTTGATCTTCAATTTTAATTTTTATAATTCTTTTTGACTTTTCATGAAAAGATATATCAAATCCATCTATTTCTTTGAGATCTTGCATTAGTTTATTTTATTACAAACACCTATTGAGTCTGGGCCACAAACTTCTCCATTTGTCCAGACCGCTCCAATTAGATTTGATCCATCAAAATTTGCGTTTAAAATGTTTGAAGATGTAAAGTTCGCTTCCATTAAATTTGAATTTTGGAAATTAACATCTATTAATGTAGATCCCATAAAGTCTACTCTTGTTAAATTAGCGCTAGAAAAGTTTGAAAGTTCAAAGTTTGCACCTGTTAGAATTGACTCGTATAAGTTAGCTCTAATAAATGATGATTCAGAAAAAGTACCAAATGATAAGTTTGAATTCATCATTATACTCTTATCAAAATTTACTTGAATAAAACTTGCGAAGGAAAGATTAGAATTAGGAAGGTAACTACCTTGTAAATCTTGACCATCTGAAAATTTACACTTTGTATAGTCTACACCATCAGTTATAGGATCATCGCAACCAGCATTTACATTGCTGCTAAAAACTAAAAAAAATATAATAAAAATAAGTTTTTTCATACCACAAAACTATTTAATGCAGCTAAAATTATAGCAGATAATACTGTTGGATAAACTAAATTTCTTTTTGTGACATAAAAAATTAATATTGATAGCAATATTACAATTATCCTTAAATTATAATTAACTTCAGAAAGGTCTCCTGAAGGAAATATCAGTATTCTTGAAATTAAGGCAGCTAAAGTCGAATAAGCTAGGCAATTAAACCATCTATAAATTTTAGATTTTTCACTAATTTTTTCTGCGGTAAATGCTCCAAGAAATCTAGATAAATAAGTGGCTAGAGAAGTTACTAATATTGCTAAAACTATGTTAATTGCCATATTTTTCTCCAATAAAATACGAAATTGTTCCAGCAACTAACCCGCCAATAAGCACACTCCACTCGGGAGAAATAAAATAAAAAATAGGCCCTAATAATGCACCAAGTAAAATTGCAGATGTAAGTTGTACTGTTTTCATTACACCTATCATTGCACACATAAAATAAATTGGATTTATTATTGCTAGTGCAATAATCATATCTCTATTTAAAAAATCAGAAGCATAATAACCAATAATGGTTGAAACAATTGCAACTAACCATGTAGCTGTTCCTATACCAATCCAAAAATCTATTCTATATTTCCTTTCTATTTCCTCGTAGTTACTTTTTAAAATCAACCACGATGAAACAGCAACAAAATGACATGATAAGTAATATTTCCATTTTGGTTGGCTTTCATGTTTTAATAATGGCATAATTGAAACTGTCATTGGATAAAGTCTTGAGTTAACTAACCATACTGCAAGAAAAATATTTACAAGCGAAGCACCTATTAACATAGACTCTGCCATAACTAGAGATCCTGGAAGAGCATAAGTTAACAAAGTTGAAAATATACTTTCTTGAATAGTAAAACCTAAATTTTTAAGCAAAGCACCGATTGCAACAAAACTTGCACCCAATGCAATGGCTGGACTATCGAACTTTTTTGAAGCAAGTATTCCTTGAAGAAAATATTTAGAGTTGATCATCAGCCGCCTAAAAATAGACGACCCACATCTGGATTATTTAGAAGTTCATCTCCTTTACCTGCAATAGCTGTTTGTCCAGAAACTAAAACATATCCAATGTCAGCAAACTCCAAACCCTTTTTGGCATTTTGTTCAACCAATATAATTGTTTTTTTCTCGTTTTTTTTGAAGATCATCTAAGATTTCAAATACCATCTGAATATATCTTGGTTCTAATCCAATTGAAGGTTCATCAACTAATAAAATAGATGGTTTCATTACTAAAGCTCTAGATATTTCTAATAACCTTCTTTCACCACCAGACAAAACTTTAGCTGGTTGGTTTCTTCTATTTCTTAATCTCTCATATTTCTGAAGAACTCTCTCTGCTTCTTCAAATGACTCTTCAGTTTTATCTTTTATGTAACCACCCATTAAAAGATTTTCTTCAACTGTCATGTCAGGAAAAACAGAATTATCTTGAAGAATATAAGCTATTCCTTGAGATTTTAGTTTCTCTGCAGGTGTAAGGTTGGTTATTTCTTTACCATCAACTTCAATTTTACCAGAAAAAATATTTGTAAAACCATATATTGAATGAAGAATTGTAGATTTCCCTGCTCCATTAGGTCCAATCAAGCATAATGATTGTGCCTTGCTGACAAATAAATCTAAATTATGTAAAATTTCCATTTTACCATAGCCAGCTGATAAACCTTTAATTGTTAAGTGAATGTTGTCTTCTGAAAGTTTTTTTAAATCTTCTGCAACAGGTGCTTTACCTAGTACTTCATATTGGTTAGCCATTATTGTGCTCCTAGATAAGCGTCTACCACTCGCTTGTCATTTTTAATTTCATCTGGTGTTCCATTAGCAAGCATTTTTCCATGTGCTAAACAAAAAATACTTTCAGCTAATTGCATAATTACTCTCATATTGTGTTCAATGACTAACAACGTAATTCCAAAATCTTGATTTACTTTTATCAATCTATCAATAATTCCATTTATTAAAGTTGGGTTAATACCTGCGGTTGGTTCATCTAAAAGTAACATTTCTGGTTCATTCATTAATGCCATAGCTAGTTCTAAAAGTTTTTGTTGACCAAATGACAAATCTCCTGCTCTTAAATTTCTCTTTTGATATAGTCCAACAAAGTTAAGTAAATTTTCTGCTTTATCTGTTAAGTCTTTAGGAATTTTCGAAAAAATAGAAACTAAGCTTTCATCACTAGCTTTGTGACTTATAAGCATATTATCTACACAATTTAGTTTTCCATAAATTCTTGTTTGTTGGAATGTTCTTAGAAGGCCAAGCTTTGCAATAATTGGAACTGGCAACTCTGAAACTTCTTTACCATTAAATTTTATCGAACCTTGATCTATAGGATAAGTTCCAACTATAGAATTAAACAAGGTAGTTTTTCCAGATCCATTTGGACCAATCAGTCCAACAATTTTTCCTTTTTCTACTGCCATAGAAATATCAACATTAGCCTTTACACCGCCAAAAGATTTACTTACATTATTTACTTCTAGTATACTCATTTGAGTTCGACCTGAGCTTTCCGGTCAGCCTCATCAACCACTTCTCCAAATCTTTCAGGATACTTTTCTCTTAACCATCCCATAATTCCCTCTGGGAAATAGATAACAATGACAACTATTAATACTCCTAGGGCTACATACTGCCACCCAAGAAAGAATGTCCAAAAACCCTCTTTAAATATATGAAAAACAGTGGCGCCAATAACAGGTCCCCATAAAGTTCCTTTACCACCTAGTATTGCCATCAATACCATAAACACTCCCATTTCTCTTCCATCAAAAGCAACATCCGTTGAGTCTATATATCCAACAAGTCCGCCCATAATACCTCCGGCTAGACCACAGAAAAATGCAGATATCATCCAACCAATAATTTTATATTTCATAGTTTGTATACCCATGGCCTCAGCTTTATCCTCATTATCTCTTATTGCATTCAGAACTAACTTAAATCTTGTTGAATAAATTGCTTTAACTGCAAGAAATGTGAAAACTAAAACTACAAAGCTACAAAAATAGAAAAATTCTCCCCTAGCCTCTAAACTTCCAACTTTAGGAAAAGGAGGAGTTGTAAATCCTTGGCCGGCTCCTATTATTTCTATTCCACCTGAAATTTCCCCTGCAGCAACACCTAAACCTAATGTGCAAATCGCAAAATAATGTCCTCTAAGTCCTAAAATTGAATAGCCTATTAAACCAGCTACTATTGCTGGAACAACTGCGGCAACAGCTAAACCAACGGCAAATCCCTGAAAAAATTGTGCAGGAGTATGGACAAATGTTTTTTCTCCTCCACCTTCTGTCCATTCAGCTAATGGAAAGAACATTCCAACTTGAACCGAAGCACAAAGATACATTCCAAGTCCGTAAAAAAGAATATTACCAAAAGTGTTATAGCCCATTTCTCCACCCTGGACATTCCATGTAATTGCTAAAATGATTAAGATACAAAGAATAGACAATTGAACTTTAAATGCTGGAAATACAAAAGGAGCAGCAATACCAAATATTAAAATAGCAGCATATAAAATTATATTTTTATTCATTATTTTAAATATTCTCTTTTTTTAGAAAGTTTAAATCTTCTATAAACCAGAATTAAAACTAGTAATAAAAACACAGAACCTATTCTAAATTCTGTTCCTAAAATATAATCTGCAAACTCCTCAAAAACACCCAGTCCCATTCCTGACATGGCTACTCCAGGTAAATTTCCCAACCCTGCAACGATTACAATCATAAAAGATCTAATTGTGTAAGGTAATCCCATATATGGATGAATTGTAAATGTAATTGAGATTAGTGCTCCAGCAACTCCACACAATGCTGCATTAATTCCAAATGTTGCTGCATAAACTTTTTCTGTATCTACACCTAATATTTTTGCAGCCCTTGCATTCTGAGCTGTAGCTCTAATAGCTCGTCCTAGCTTTGATTTTTTCATATAAATCACTAGTCCAATAGCAAATACTATACTTATAAATGCTGAGAAAATTTTAGAATTTGGCAATGTTACAGAATTATCAAATAACATAGTTGTTCCATAACCTGAATTTGCAAGAACAACATCTGCACCAAATGCAAAATTCATTAACTGCATAAATAAAATGCTTATGCCAAATGTTGCAAGAATTGAGATAAATAAATCTCTATCAACTACTTTATTAATAACTAACTTATAAATAATAACTCCAACAAAATACATTATTATTGGTGAGACTATTACTCCCCATGCTGGGTGAATTCCATAAAGATACATAAAGTACGCAATATATCCTCCTAATATAACAAGATCGCCTTGAGCTATATTAATTATATTCATAACTCCCCATTGAAGAGCCATTCCATATGCAATAAGTGCAAATAATATTCCAAGCAACAATCCGTCTAAGACAGCTTGCACAGTTAACATCGGAACTTGAAATATTAAAAAATCCATAAATTTTTAAATGCTTATAAAAAAAAGCCCCCTAATGCTAGGGGGCTTATGTTCATTTTTATATTATCTGTCTGACCACTTAGGAATTGGGTGAATTAATTCCGCTGAAGCCCATTTTAATGGAGCTACAACTTTATTTTCACATTTTCCTGCATCATCACACATAACTTGAAATAAAACCATTGGCTTATCAACGTTTTGACCACCTTCAGCAAATTTTATGTTTCCATAAAATGTTTGCATGTTAGTAGCAGCAAGGGCGTCTCTGACTTTCTTTTGGTCGAAAGATCCAGCTCTTTCAAAAGCATCTTTAAACACTAATAAAGCCGCAGAAGACTCTGCTGCTTGGTATGGTGGTGCATAACCAAACTCTTTAGTAAAGTCTGCATCATAAGTCATACCATCAGTAAAGAAATCATCTTTATAAGTTAGTGTTTTATGCCATTGAGAAGCACACAAAGCGTATTGTGAATTTGCACCATGTTGCTTAGATAGTTTTGCAGCATCACAGTGTGTCATTGCTAACATTGGAACATCAACCTTCATTTCAGCAATTTGTCTAATAGCTGTTAAAGCACCTTTTGTGTGCCCTGAAACAACAAGAACATCTGGTTTAGTTGCTTTAACTTTTGCTAAAGTTGCCGCCATATCATTAAGCTCTTTTGGAAGTTTGTCATCGATTATAATTTTAGATCCTGTTTCTTTAGCGGCATCTAAAATACCTAATCTAACGTCTTGTGAGAATGCATCTTGCTCAAAAGCTTGTGCAATTCTTACACCTTTTCCACCATTAAGCTCAACTGCTGTTCTGATTGCAACATCCAAATATAAGTTCGCTGGTGCCAGCACTGCGAATAAATATTTATAACCTTTTGTAAACAAAGATCTAGATGCACCGTTAGCTTCTACCATTGGAACACCATATTTCTCTGTTACTGGTGCAATCGCTTTAGTCAAACCAGAACTGTAAGGTCCAAGCATAAACTCAACACCATCTTGTGAAATCAATCTTTCTGCAAGTTGCGCTGCTCTTTTAGGGTTTGACTCATCATCGTAGTAGATAATATCAAACATGTAAGTTTTTCCTCCAACTTTAACACCACCCATGCTGTTAATTCTGTCAACGGCCATGTTATAACCGTTTTGAGTATGAACACCATTAGATGAATATTTTCCGGTTAAAGAAATTGCAGCACCTAATATAATTTTATCACCAACAACTTTTGCTAATGAAACAACTGAAGTTGAAAATAAAATTGCTATTGCAGAAACAAATGTAATTATAATGTTTTTAATTTTCATTTCTCTCCTCTTTTATTATTAATTAATTAATTTAAACCTTATTTAACAAAGAAATTAATTCTTTTGCAAGTAACAGTAGTATCGCATTAACGCCTAATATTGTTGCATAAATGCAATTATAGCTGCTATTACAATTAAAACGCACGCAGAAATTGTGTTTATAACCTTTGCGTTAGCTTTAACCCAAGTAATCATTTTATTTGCTAGAATAGCGTAACCAATTAACGATAAAAAATCTAAAATAACGTATGTGGTTATTAAGATAATAAATTGAGCAACATAATTAGAGTTAAAATCAATAAATTGTGGAAAGATAAATGGAAAAAACATCCAAGCCTTAGGGCTTGTGCCAGCAACTAAAAAACCATCTTTGAAAAAAGATAAAAAACTTTTTCCCAATTTCTCATCAGAATTTATACTTTTTGGTCGGGATTTATAAATATCATAAGCAAGATATAGAATATAAACTATTCCAATCCACTTAAATGTATTAAGCAACTTAGGATTTTCTGAAATAAATGAACCAATAACAAATATAACAAGAGTTGCTTGAATAATATTTGCAGTAACATCTCCTAATGCTGTCCATACACATTTCTTAACTCCATAATTCATTGAATATGAAATTATTACTATCCTAGGTGTTCCAGGCGTAATAAACATGAAGAGAATTATTTGGAGAAAAAGGAAATAATTTAGAGGAAGCATCTTAGGATAGTCCTAAAAAACCGGGAGCTAAAGATGGCTAGATAGGACTATCTAAAAGTGATATTATCATAAGCATTAAAATTTGCATTAAAATTTATTAAGAGTTTTACTGAAAAATCTATGAAAAAAAGTCACAGGCCTACAACTAGAGTCAAAAACCCTGAGCCAAAACCAGGAAGTCCAGACTGGGTTATCTGGGCAGCATGGGCTGACAGAATTACATTTGAGGAAATAGAAAAAAAAACAGGAAAAACTGAAGCTGACATTATTAAGATAATGAGAGGAAATCTTAAACCCTCATCTTTTAGGTTATGGAGAAAAAGAGTAAATTCACAAAGTATTAAACATAGAAAAAAATTTGAATATTCAAGAAAACAAATAAGAGTAAAAATTAAGAAAAATGAAATTCTTAACTGGTAAATTAGCAAAATATAATTATATCTAGAGTATGAAAAATATAACTATATATTCAGGCCCGATGTGCGCCTTTTGTGATGCTGCAAAAAGATTGTTGAATAGAAATAATCTTGAATACAAAGTGATTGATGTATCAACTGGTCCAGATTTAAGAGATGAAATGATTAAAAAAGCAAATGGAAAACGTACAATTCCTCAAATCTTTTTTAACGATGAGCATATTGGTGGTTATCAAGAACTTAGAGACCTAGAAAAAAATGGTACTTTAGAAGCATCTTTAAAGTAAATTAATTCCAATCTATTAAACCTAATTGTTTTTTTGCTAGTTCACTTAAGTCATTAATTTTAATTCTTCCTTTATAATTAATTTCGTAATCCTCAGCAGCAAAATCTGGTGGACTTTTACCTTCAATAAATTTTTTTGATTGTTTTTTTATGTAATCAATATTTTTTTTACAGTATGGAGTTGCTCCTACATAAATAACATTTGAAAAGGTTTTACCCATATGTTTTTCCTCAACAGCATGCACAACGTCAGGGTGCCACCAAATAGTATCTCCAGGATACATTTTTGGAATTGAAATTAAACCTTCTAACAATAAGCTATGATATTTTTCATTTATTGATAAAGCTTTTCCAGCTTTTGAACCACATAGCTCGTTTTCAGGCACATCATCTAGTAAAGCTCTTGTTAAAACATATGCCATTCCTTTAGCGATAGGAATTAATTGTAAAGTTCCATCATTTGGACCTTGTTCTGTTAAGGCTGTCCATCCTTGGAATGTTCTAAATACATGCGCTACCGCGGGTGACTCAAATTCAATTGTTTCATCTCTATATTTTGCATCAAACGGATTATAATTTTCGAAATTATCTGAAAAAATATCATTATAAATTTTTTGATATGCATTATCAGTCCATCTTTCAATCGATCCAGCATCGCAATGTGGTGATAACCCCAATGTATCATCTCCTGGTTCTCTTCTTCTCACTCGATCCGCGTATACAAGTTCTTTATTTGGATCAAAAACACTTTTATCCTTATACTTGTAATTCCAAAGATTATTTAGCCATTTTTTAACTTTTTCCATTTCTTGAGAGTGTCTAATTTCTGATTGTGCTTTAGACCAATACAATCCAAAAATTTGAGGTTTTCCTGATTTGAGATCACTGAAATATTTATCTATACCTATTTTTTTTTTTTGATCTTCAAAATAATTGTTTTCTAAAACATATTGATCTAGACTTTTATTAAGATCTTTCATTTTTTTATCACCAAAAACATTTCTAATTATTACACAACCACGTTTCAAAACCTTCTCATTAATAGTTCTTTCATTTTCAATTAAAATATTTTTAAATTCTATTTCTGGGATAATCGAATTCTCAAAACGTTTAATTAACTCAACTTCATTTATGATATATTTCTCAATATTTTTAAAATTACTTAAATAATCTTTCGACTTATTTTTTAACTTGATTTTTTCAGAGATGATCTTGTTTTGTATTTCAATTATATTCATAATTTGAAATCAATTATTTAGGTTTAAAAACTAAGCAAACTCCATTATTACAGTATCTTTTTCCTGTTGGTTGTGGGCCATCATCAAATATGTGGCCGTGATGTCCTCCACAATTCTTGCAATGGTACTCGGTTCTGGCATAACCGATATGATAATCTGTTGTAGTTTCAAATGCATCAGGTAGAGACTCATAAAATGATGGCCAACCAGAGCCACTTTCATACTTAGTATTAGAGTCGAACAATTTCACTCCGCAGTTTGCACAATGATAACTACCCTCTCTCTTTTCAAAATTAAGTTCACTTGAACCTGGAGGTTCTGTTGCTTCTTCAAATAATACTTTATTTTGTTGATGAGTTAAATTTGGATTATTTTTTGTCATTTAAATATTTAGCACAATTTTTATGCAAACATGCATGTAATTCAATAAGTTTTTTAAAGTCCTTATTGTAACCACCACCTAAAACTCCACAAATAGGAACTCTTCTTGTAAAAAAGTTTCTAATAACCATCTCGTCTCTTTTATTAATTCCTTTGTCAGAAATGCACAACTTACCTAATCTATCATCTAAGTGAATATCAACACCTGCGATATAAAAAACAAAATCAAAATTAAAATCGTTTAGAAAAATTAAATTTTTTTTTAAAATATCTAAATACTCATCGTCTTCCATGTTTTGTTCAAGCTCAATGTCCAGATCACTTTTTGATTTAATTGGTGGATAATTCACTTTTGTGTGCATACTAAATGTAAAAACGTTATTTTCATTTTTAAATATTTCTGAATTTCCATTACCTTGATGAACATCTAAATCAACTATTAGGATTTTATTAGCCAACCCTCTATTCAAAAGATATTTTGCAGCAACAGCCACATCATTAAAAACACAAAAACCAGCTCCCTCGTCATAAATAGCATGATGACTTCCACCAGCTGTATTACAAGCTATTCCATAATTAATTGCTAATTTAGAGGCCAATACGGTTCCGCCTGTTGCAACTAAAGATCTTCTGACCACACTATCAACTAAAGGGAAACCTATTTTTTTAACCAATCTTTGCTCTAATGTTTTATTTTTAATTTTTAAAATATACTCCTCAGAGTGAACTTCTTTTAGTGTATCTACTGAGCATGGATCAGGCTTATAAAACTTCTTAACTACCTTTTCTTTTTTAAGATAACTTGCTAATTCACCAAACTTTTTAATTGGAAATTTATTATCATCACCAATTTTTGCCTCATAATCAGGATGATTTACAACTGGTAATTCCACTTTACTTTATTTCTCGAATAGGCTTACCAGCAACACAGGCTTCTAAATTCTCAATCATTTGCGTATAGAAAATAGAATAATTTTCAGCCGTGACATAGCCTACGTGTGGAAGCAAAAGTGCGTTAGGCACAAATCTCAATTTATGACCACTGGGTAGAGGTTCTTTATCATAAACATCGATACCAGCTCCAGCAATTACATTGGTTGAAAGAGCTATAATTAAATCGTCTTCGTTTACAATTGGACCTCTTGAGGTATTAATTAGAAATGCAGATTTTTTCATTTTATCAAATTCAGCAAGCTTTATACAATCCTTGTATCTTGCGCCTCCCTGAACATGAATTGAAATAAAGTCAGAGTTTTGAATAAGATCCTCTTTGCTAGATGGCAAAACATCAAGTTCTTTACACTTATCTAGACTTAAATTTTCACTCCATGCCATTACTTGCATACCAAATCCTTTTCCAATTTTGGCAACTTGAGATCCAACTTTTCCTAAACCAATAAGGCCCAGAATTTTTCCTTTTAATTCAATTCCCACTGTTGTCTGCCAATAGCCTTGGTACATATTATCAACTTCCACCTTAATATTTCTAGCTAGCCCTAAAATTAACGCCCATGTTAATTCACAGGTAGGGTTTGAATTAATTTCTGTTCCTGTAACAACAATTTTAGCTTTTTTTGTTGCCTCAAGATCTATGGCTTTATTTCTCATTCCGCTTGTTGAAATATATTTTAGTTTATTTAAATTTTTAATGAGATTTGAACTTATAATAGTTCTCTCCCTCATGATAAGTAGAGCTTCAAATTCTTTTAATTTTTCTATGGCGTCATCTTCATTTTCAAAAGGTTCACTAAAAATCTCAATATCAAACTTTGATGAAAGATTTTTCAAATCTATAAATTCTTGAGCAACGTTTTGATAATCGTCTAAAATGGCTACCTTAAGCATTTTGAGTTTTTTTGTTCGAGATTGTAATACCAGCAATTATAAAAATTGCACCTAAGAAATGATAAAATAAAATTTTTTCATTGAAAATTATCATAGCCATTATTGCACCTAGAATTGGCATCAGATGAAGAAAAACTCCAGATCTATTAGCCCCAATAAGTTTTACACCTTTTATCCAAAAAAGAAATGAGATTAGACCGGGGAAAAAAACAACATAGAATAAAACTAAATAAAAAGAGGATTGTAATTTGATTACACTGCCCAAACTATAATCAATAAAATACATAGGAATTAGAAAAATAACTCCAAAAGTTATAACGATCTGTAATAGAGAAATTGGAGATAGATTGAATTCCTTTTTTTTCAAAAGAGCTGAATAAAGAGACCATGCAAACATTGCAAGTAATGCAAAAATATCTCCTTTGTTAAAAGATAAATTTAATAAATTATTTAAATTTGCTTTTGTTATTATAAACAAAACACCTGTAAGTGAGAGAAATACTCCTATTATTTGAAATGAATTTGTTTTCTCAATTCTAAGTAAAGATGAAAATAATATAATCATAACTGGTACAGTTGAAATCATAAGTACTCCAGTAATAACTTGGGTATGTCTGAGTGAATAAAAAAGAGCTGAATTAAAAACTGTCACAGCTAAAATTCCCAACAATGAAAATAAAAAAATATTATCTATTATAATTTTTTTGTTATTTAATAATTCTTTATAAGTGAACGGAAGTAAAACTAACCAAGCCAAAAACCATCTATAAAAATTTAAAGATATCGGAGGAATATCAATAATGCTTGCAGCTTTTCCTACTATAAAATTACCTGCCCAAAATAAACAAGCTAAAACCAAATAAAGAGAGGCTAAATATAAAGGGCTAAGTGTTTTCATGAAAAGAATTTAGTAAATCTGTTCTATAGTTTATGGCTTCTTTTATATTCTTTTCCTTAACATGTCCAAAACCTCTGATTTGATCAGGAACTGACGCTATTTTAACTGCTGTTTCATAGTTTGATTTATTTATTTTTATTCCTATGTCAGTAATTGTTTCCTTGTAATCTCTTATCAATTCTCTCTCTTTTTTTCTTTCATTTAAATAACCAAATGGATCAAGCCTTGTACCTCTTAAAAATTTAAATTTAGAGAGTAGTTTAAACACATTAAATAACCATCCTCCAAATTTAACTTTTAATAATTTCCCATCAACTTTGCTTTTTTTACTAAAAATTGGAGGAGCTAAATAAAAGTTATAATTAAAGTTACCCTCAAAGTTTTTATTTACATCATCTACGAATTTTTTGTTAGTCATTAATCGCGATACTTCATACTCATCTTTGTATGCCATTAATTTAAAATAATTTTTTAAGACTGCAGTTGAGAATTGACTTCCGTTTCCTATGTTTTTATCTATCTTTCTTGCAAAGCTTACTAGATCTCCAAATTTTTCAGCATATTTTATATTTTGATAATCTTCCAAAAACTTAAATCTGTTCTTATATTTTTCATCAAAACCATCTAGTACTTCTGGTTCATCTTTAATTATATCTACTACTTCCTCTTTTAAATTTTCATAGTGTCTTCCAAATCTGAATGCATCAATATTATCTTTTACATTTGCACCATTTAACTCAATTGCTTTTTCAATTGATGAAGCTGAAATTGGTATCAGGCCTGCTTGATACGCAACTCCAACATTAAACATATTTGATAAAATTGAATTTCCTAAAATCTTTGATGTAATTTTATTTGATGATATAAACTTTATATTTACTTCACCTGCTATATTAATCAAATTGTCTCTCATTTCATCAAATGGTAAATAAAAATTTTTGTCCCTTGTAAAATCTCCAGGCATTACCTCATCTGTATTAACTATCAATTTTGAAATTTTTTTATCTAAGGTTTTTATTATTTCTAAATCATTTGATACAAGTAAATCAAATCCCAGAAGTAAATTTGTATCACCATAAGATAATCTTATTGCTCCAATATCTTCTGGTTTTTCATAAATTCTTAAGAAACTTTTTACTGCTCCACCTTTTTGAGCTAATCCAGTCATATCTAAAACCCCTGATCCTTTTCCATCTATTTGAGCAGCTGTTGCAAGTACAGCTCCAATTGTAACAACTCCTGTACCACCAATTCCAGCAATCATTATCCCAAAAGATTTATCAATTTGAGGCAATATTGGATCATCTATCTTTGAATTTATTTTATTAATTAAATTATCATCATAATTTTTCTTAAGTCTTATATCTCCCTCAAGACTTACAAAACTAGGACAAAACCCATCTACACATGTGTAATCTTTGTTACATGAAGATTGGTCAATTTGTCTTTTTCTTCCGTACTCAGTTTCAACAGGTGCAATAGAGACACAATTAGATTGTATTCCGCAATCTCCACAACCTTCGCATAAGTCTTTATTAATAAAAATTTTTTTCTTAGGCTCTTCCAAGATACCTTTTTTTCTTCTCCTTCTTTTCTCGGCTGCACAGGTTTGATCATAAATTATTACAGTTGTTCCATTTATTTTGCTTAATTCAATCTGAACATCTATAATATTTTTTCTATCATAGACTTTAGAATTTCTCGAAAAACCTCCTCTATCACCATATTTTTCTATTTCATCTGTGATTATTGCAATTTCTTCGACACCTTCTGCTTCAAGTTGTTTAGACATTTGAGCAACTGTTGGTAATCCATCTAATGCTTGACCTCCTGTTAAGGCAACTGCATCATTATACAAAATCTTAAATGTCATTTTAGTTTTTGCAGCAACTGCATGTCTTATGGAAAGAATTCCTGAATGAATATAGGTACCATCTCCCATATTTTGGAAAATATGGTCTGTATTACTAAATACAGACTCACCAACCCAAGTTGCACCTTCTGATCCCATTTGTGAAAAACCCTCATTATCTCTTTCCATGTGTTCTACAAGGTATGCACAACTGATACCTGTAATTGCTCTACTACCCTCTGGTATTCTTGTTGAAGTATTATGAGGGCACCCAGAGCAGAAATGAGGAACTCTTTTTAAAGAGATATTTGAATTAGTTTTTTCTTTCAAAGACCTTAATTTTTTTGACAGATTATGCACTTCATCTGGTAAGTTAAGGTAATTAATTATTCCAAAGATTTTTAAACCTATTTCTCCTGGGTCTAAAGCTCCAGAAGAAACAAATAAATCATTATTATTTTCATCTTTTTTTCCAACTACTTTTACATTTAAATTTTTATTAAATAATATTTCTTTGACTTGTGTTTCAATTATTGATCTTTTTTCTTCAACAACAATAATTTTTTCTAAATTTTCTGAAAATTTTTCAATTATTGTTTCCTCTAATGGCCATGGCATAGCAATTTTAAGAAATTTAATTCCGACTTGATTAGCAACATCTTCATTTATTCCTATTTTTTCTAGCCCTAATTTTGTATCTAAAAAAGATTTTCCAGTGCTAATTATTCCGACTTTTGGATTTTCAGAGTCAAAAATTAATTTATTTAAACTATTTAATTTACAAAATTCTTTTACATATTTTATTTTATGATGATGCAAGCGATATTCTTTTTCTTGAGCAGTATCTTTAAGTCTTATATTTAAACCATCAGGTGGATATTTTTCATTTGAAATATCCAAAAGATCTAACCTATTTTCATCTAAGTCAACTGTTGCTCCTGAGCTCACGTTATCATGAACACACTTTATCCCTACCCAACACCCACTTTTTCTTGATAATTCGATTCCTATTATTCCATAATCTAATATTTCTTGAACACCGCTTGGATTAAAAAAAGGTATCATCGCATCAATCATTGCAAATTCACTTTGATGAGAGGTTGTTGAAGACTCACATATATGATCATCACCCATTAAAGCAATGACACCACCAAATTTTGAAGTACCAGCTAAGTTTACATGTTTTAAAGCATCTCCCGCTCTATCTACTCCTGGTCCTTTACCATACCATATGCCAAAAACCCCATCATATTTATCTTGTTTTCTAAGATTTACTTGCTGTGTTCCCCACAAAGAAGTTGCAGCAAGTTCCTCATTTATTCCTGGTTGAAAAAAAATATTGTTTTCATTCAAATATTTTTTGTTTTTTAAAATCTGCTGGTCATAACCACCTAGGGGTGATCCTCTATAACCAGAGATATAACATGCAGTATTTAAGTTTTTTTGTTTATCTCTTCATGAAAATATTCCACTAGATACTGAAAGAGGCTATCATGTTCATTTTAAAGATTTTGATCATTTAATATCTAGACCAGTAGTTTACTCTAACAGAGGTTTTGGAATGTCACCGATGGATCAAGGGTTGAGAGTGGTTGGTACTGTGGAGTTTGGAGGTTTAGAAAATTCTTTATCAAAATCTAGAATTAAAAACTTAATTTTAAATGCAAAGGATATGCTTGATGGCTTACCTGAGCATAAAGATGAGTGGTTAGGGTTTAGACCTACGTTGCCAGATTTTTTACCAATAATTGGACCTTCAAAAAATTACAAAAATGTATTTTACTCATTTGGCCATCATCATTTAGGATGGACTTTAGGTGCAATTTCTGGAAAAATAGTGTCTGGTATGATTGCAAACGAAAATACTAATATGGATTTAAAACCTTACAGTTCAGTTAGATTTGCCTAATAAAGTTAAATAGTGTGGAAATTAAACTTGAAGACAAATATAAATTAAGTAAAGGCACTAGATTTTTAACTGGTGCCCAAGCCCTTGTTAGAGTTCCAATTGTTCAAGCAA
>JACWEE010000020.1 GCA_014653665.1 Pelagibacterales bacterium SAG-MED34
ATCTACTAAATTTGGTACTTCGCCCCAAACAAATTCTTTTCTTTTGTTGCTTACATTAACTGAATCTACACCCCATAGTTTTACAGCTCTGATATAAAAAGGAACAAGCTACAACTGTTACTAATTTTTACTTAGGTCAATTTAAAGACGACCTTAGTTATCAGAATAGATATTTGCGATTTATTGCAAAATAGAGTTTAATTATACATGCCTGAAACTTTCAAAGCTCTGGTCATAAACCAGGATGGTGAAAATTTTTCTCGAGAAGTTAAAGAACTAAATTTTGATTTTTTAAACGAGGGTGAAGTTTTAGTTAAAATACAATACTCTGATTTGAATTATAAAGATGCTTTAATTTTAAAAGATGGTGCAAAATTAGTAAAAGAGTTTCCAAGAATTCCTGGAATTGATTTTTCAGGTACAGTAGCAGAAAGCAAGTCAGAAGAATTTAAAGAAGGTGATGAGGTAATACTTACTGGTTGCAGAGTTGGAGAATTATTTCATGGAGGTTTCTCTCAATATGCAAGAGTTAAAAAAGAGTTTCTTATAAAGAAACCTTCAGGCATTGATTTAAAGCAAGCAATGATGATGGGTACTGCAGGCTTTACAGCAATGTTGTGCGCATTTGCTGTAAAAGCAAAAGAAGAATTATTACTTCAAAGTAAAGTTAACGATGTTCTTGTAACAGGTTCAACAGGTGGAGTAGGGATGGTTGCTGTAAATATTTTATCTAAAATGGGATGCAATGTAACCGCGATCACCGGTAAACCAGAAAAAGCTGAGTATTTAAAGGAATTAGGGGCAAAAACGGTTCTTGATCGTAAAGAATTTGAAGGCGAGCCAAGATTAATTGGCAAAGGTACTTGGGATGGAGTTGTTGATACTGTAGGAGGAAATATACTGGCAAATGCAATTTCACAGACAAGATTAAAAGGAATTGTAGCTGTCTGTGGTAATGCCAGCGGAACTAATAAATTAAACACTTCTGTTGTTCCTTTTTATATCAGAGCTGTAAAACTATGGGGTGTAGATTCAGTTAATGTAAGCAACAAAAGAAAAGAATTTGTTTGGGGCGAAGTACCAAATTTAGTAGATTTTAGTATTATTGAAAAATCAATTAAAACAGTTGGGCTTGAGGAACTTTTGAATGTATTTCCGGAAATGCTTGAAGGAAAATTAAAAAATAAAATTCTAGTGGATGTAAACAAATAATGGATTGGGATAAATTAAAAATTTTTCACGCAGTTGCTGAAGCTGGTAGTTTCACAAGTGCGACTGTAATTCTTAATCTAAGCCAATCTGCAATAAGTAGACAAATTCAATCTTTAGAAGAAGATTTAAAAGTAAAGCTTTTCGAAAGACATGCAAGAGGGTTAACACTTACGGAAAATGGTGAATATGTTTATAAAACTGCACATGAAGTTATAAGTAAACTTAAAGAGGTTGAAACAACTTTAGGAGATCAAAAACATAAACCGACTGGAAAATTAACTATTACCACGGTTAGAAGTTTTGGAACTCATTGGTTAACACCAAGAATCCAAGAATTTATGGAGTTAAATCCAGAAATCGAGGTAGAATTAATTTTTGATGATAAAGAGTTAGATTTAAGTACAAGACAAGCTGATATTGGAATATTTATGAGAAGGCCAAAACAGCTTAATTATATCCAAAGAAAATTGATGGATATTAATTATCATATTTATGGATCTACTAAATATTTTGAAAAATATGGGATGCCAAAAACCCTTAGTGATTTGAATAAACATAAATTTATTTCATTTGGTAGAGGAGCTCCATCTCCAGTATTTAATCCTGATTGGGCATTAAAACTGGGAATGAAAGATAACAAGAAAAGAAAAACTGTAATGAGAGTGAATAGTGTAATGGGTTTACTTTTAGCTGTTGAAAGTGGGGTAGGTCTTGCGGCTCTTCCAGATTATATTGTATCTTTATCAAACAATGTAATAAAAGTTCTACCAAAGGTTGAGGGACCAATTACCGAGGCTCACTTTGTTTTTCCAGAGTCTCTTAAAAATGTTGCTAGAGTAACCATCTTTAGGAACTTTCTTTATAGTAAAATCTCAGAGTTTAAGTCTTAATTTTTTTATAAAAGCTAGGTAATTAGCCGAGGTGCGACCTTATTGAGATTGATAATCATTATCATTGCGAATAGTTCTCAGAAACATTATAAATAAATATAATTAATTACATAAATAGATAGAGAATAATGAAAAAAATAGTAAATACCGCATTGATAATAAGCCTTTTTGTATCAACATTTTCGATAGCGAATGAGGTGAACATCTTTAATGCAAGACATTATAAAGCTGATGCAGAACTTTATAGTAAATTCACAGCGGCAACAGGAATTAAAGTAAACTTAATCAATGGTAAAGCTGGTGCTTTAGAAAAAAGAATGATCGAAGAAGGAGCTGATTCAGCTGCCGATCTTTACATAACAGCTGACGCTGGAAGATGTGGTGCTTTTAAAGCAAAAGGAATGACGCAATCAGGATTGGTTTCATCTACAATTAAATCATCTGTGCCCAAGAGTTTTAGAACTACACACTGGGTTGGTGTAGCAAAAAGAGCAAGAATTGTTTACTACTCACCAGAAAGAGTAAGTGGTGCTGAGTTATCAGGATTAACTTATGAAAGTTTAGCTGATCCAAAATGGAAAGGCAGAATTGCAATTAGAGCTTCTAGTAATATTTATAACAAATCTCTTGTAGCTTCATTAGTAAAAAATAATGGAAAAAAAAGCTGCAGGCGAATGGGCAAAAGGTGTTGTTGCAAATATGGCTAGGGATCCAAAAGGAAATGATAGAGCGCAAATTATGGCAGTAGCAGCAGGAGAAGCTGATATCGCTGTGGCAAACACTTATTATTTAGCACTGATGTTATCAGGTAACAAAGGTCCAGAACAACAAGAAGCTGCAAAAAAAGTTAAAGCATTTTTTCCTAATCAAAATGATAGAGGAACACACATGAATATTAGCTGTGCTGCTTTAGTAAAAGGTGCTCCTAATAAGGCAAATGCAATTGCACTTGTTGATTTCTTGTTATCACCAGAAGCTCAAGAACACTTTACAAATAATACTTTTGAGTTTCCAATGATTGCAGGTGTATCGCCTAGTCCATTAGTAGTAAACAACTTAGGTTTAGATTTTAAACAAGATCTAACAACAAGTGTCTCTAGTTATGGGGCAAAGCAAGCTGATGCCTTGGAAGTAATGACGGCTGCTGGTTGGAAATAACATTGAAAGCTAAAAAAAAATTTATGTCTGAAGTTAATTTAAATAAATCAGCCAATGCATGCGTTCCATGTGCTCAGGAGTGTAAAAAAATTAACAAAAGAATAAATAAAAGAAAATTATCAGAGATAAGTACTAAAGATTTTCCGCACATTTCAAAAGTATTCAATATCTGACTTTTCTTAATGAAAGTGCCTATGTATCCTTCGTAGGCACTTTTAAATATATTTAAAGAGACTATATGGGTCATTTAAACTACAATTATCTCTATGTTTTCAAGCAAATTTAATATCTGGTTTTTAAGTTCTCTGCTTATTTCATTGCTTGTTATAATTCCTATTTTAACAGTTTCTTTAAGCTTTTTTGAAGATACTTCTCGATATTTTGACATACTTAAAAAAACTTTTTTGTTTGAATATATTTTTAATTCTTTGTCACTTTTAGTTGGTGTCTTAATACTCACCTTTTTTCTAGGTGTTGGATCTGCTTACGTAGTCTCTTTTTACAAATTCCCAGGAGTTAACTTCTTTAAATGGGCATTAATTTTATCTTTTGCTATACCCCCCTATATTTATGCATATTCTTTATTTGCATTCTTTGACAATTATGGCACTGCATTTACAATACTAAAGAGTTTATTTGGCGAAGGGGAATACAATAAAAGTATACCAAAGTTTGATGGTATGTTTGGTTTGATATTATCTATTTCATTTTCTCTTTATGCCTATGTTTATATTCTTGCAAGATCTTCTTTTTTATATCAATCACAAAATTTAATAGACCTTGGAAAAAATTTAGGTTTTTCAAAATTTAAATCTTTTTATTCAATAATATTACCAGCTGCTAGACCTGCAATAGTTGCTGGTCTCTCTTTAGTTGCAATGGAAACACTTGCAGAGTTTGGTGCAGTAGATTTTTTTTCAGTTAATACGCTAACAACGGGTATATATAATGCTTGGATAACTTTTGACGATTTAGCTTTTGCCAACAGAATATCATTTTTTCTTTTGTTATTTATATTTATTCTTTTTTTGACTGAAAATTTATCTAGAAAAAAAGCAAGATATCACTTGGATACAAAAGGTGGTTTTAAACAAAAAGAAAAAATAAAACTTTCTAGAACAAATTCTTTTTTTGCCTTTTTATTTTGTTTTTTATTGTTCTTTCTAAGTTTTCTATTTCCTTTAGGACAAATGCTCTATTGGACAATAAAATTTCCAGAAAATTTCTTTGATATAAATATAATTAATCTTTTTTTAAACACACTTTATTTAGTAGTATTATCAAGCTTAGCTCTAATAATATTTGCTTTAATTTCTAATTATGGAAATCGAGTTTCGAGAAATAAAACATTAAATTTTTTATCCACATTGTCGATTTCAGGTTACGCTATACCAGGTGTTATTTTAGCTGTTGCTTTTATAACTTTTATTGCCTGGTTTGATGAAAATATAATTAAATCTTTAGGTTTTTTATCAATTAAAAAATTATTTATTGGATCTATTTTAGGTTTAGTTATTGTTTATTTTGTTCGTTTTTACTCACTTGCTTTCAATGGAATAAAATCAGGATACGAAAAAATAAATATTTCTGTTGATGAGAGCGCTTATCTCCTTGGTTATTCAAAAAGAAAAACGTTTTTGAATATTCATGTCCCATATTTAAGAAATTCATTGTTATTTGTGATTATTTTAATATCTCTTGAAATAATAAGAGAATTGCCAATTACCTTAGTTCTACGACCATTTAACTTCGAAACATTTGCAACTACTGCTTATATCTCAGCATCAGAGGATATGCTTGAGGCAGCAGCGGTACCATCATTATTTTTAATTTTAATTGCTGCCTTTTTTATTACAATAACTTCAAATTATATTTTAAAAGAGAATAATGGCTAATAACTTTTTAGAAATAAATAACGTTGATTTCAAAGCTGGCGGAAAAACAAAAGTTAAAAATGTGTCTTTTTCAGTACAAAACGAAGGAGACATTATTTGTCTTCTTGGACCTTCTGGAATAGGAAAAACTACGATTTTGAGAACAATCGCTGGATTAGAAAAAATTAACAATGGTTCTATAATTATCAACAATAAAACTATATCTTCAAAAAAAATTCACATTGAGCCAGAGGATAGAAATATTTCACTTGCTTTTCAAGACAATAGCTTGTTTCCACATTACAATGTCGAAAAAAATATATTAATTGTTATACAAGAAACTATAATGTCTAAACATGGAATAGATAGAGTTCAAAAATTTGCATTTGAATTAGCAAAAACAAGAGATAGAAAAAAATTAACTAATGCCACAAAATCAAATGGTATTTCTATAACCATGCCATACTGGGACCAAAGATTTTATGAAAACAAAAAAGATTTTCCTGAGATTAAAACAGATCAATTTCATATCGATATTTTAGCTGCAAGATTTGTTTTAACACCAGAGTGGTTTGATGTTGTCGTAGCATCAAATTTATTTGGAGATATTTTATCCGATTTAGGTCCAGCATGTACGGGAACAATTGGTATAGCTCCATCAGGAAATATTAACCCAACAAATAAACATCCTTCTTTATTCGAGCCTGTTCATGGATCAGCACCTGATATTGCTGGAAAAGGTGTTGCAAATCCAATAGGTCAAATTTGGTCTGGCGCTATGATGTTAGATTATTTAGGCGAAAAAGAAGCTGCCACACGAATAGTAAGTTCAATCGAAAAAACTTTGCTAGAAAAACAAAATAGAACTAAAGATCTAGATGGTGATAGCAATACAAAAGAATGTGCTAATAAAATCTTAGATAATATTAATTAACTTAAGTTGTTAAATATTGAATAGCAAAAAATATAGTAGCAAATGATGCAAAAGTTGAGATAAATAAAGCTTTTATTATATTCTCAGGGCTTACATTATAGGCAGAACATAATACTACAGCTGTATGACCACAGGGTGCAACACTAACAAAAAAAGCTCCAGGAATTTTTTCAGGTTGTCCAGCATCAAATATTATAAAGCCGATTATCAAGAGGACGATTGGGGAAACTACTAATTTCAATATAGATACAGAAGCAGTTAGTTTATTAATAACTTTATGTGTGTAAAAAGATAATGTGATACCAATTGCGAAAAGTCCTATAGGAGAAACACAAGCTGCCAAAACAGAAAGAACGTAGTCTATTGGCGTATCATCGATATTTACCTTAAACACAAATAGTAAAAGACCAATCAAGATTGAAAATATCATTGGATTAAGAACTATGTTCTTTATAAATGTAGTTAATCGAATATTTTTTTTAGTTGTAAGTTCTAAAAAAAAAGCAATTACAGACAATAAAATAACCCCATCCATTAATATTATACTTGTTACTTGAGTAATTACTTCAGTTCCAAAATAGATTTTTGTAATAGGTAATAATAATGTTACATGATTTGATAGTGCTACCATTAATGCCCATATAATAGATTCTGGAATAGGTCTTTTAAAAAACTTTGATGTTAATAAAAATGTTAAAAACCCAAGACTTCCTTGCATTAAAAAATATGAAACTATCTGTTTTATATCGACTTGGCCAATTTCACTTTGAGCAACAAATTTAATTATTAAGGCAGGGACCGCTACATAGAATAAAAACAAATTTAAAACTTTTGCATGACCTAAATCAAAAATTTTAAGTTTTCCAAAAACAAAACCAAAAAGTGTGATAAAGATAAAAGGTGTTAACCCAAGAAATATTGAATACATTTTATTAAAGTATTGTTATTCTATGAAGTATTCTATTACCTTTAAACGGTGTAGCCTGATGGAGCATGGCTCTATTATCCCAAATAGCAAGCTGATCTTTTTCCCATTCTAATGAATATTGAAAGGTTTTTTTTGTCTGATGATTAAATAAGAACTTCTTTAAGTCTTTTTTTTGTTTAGTCATATATGTGTTAAATTTTAAAAAGTGTCCTGGGCTACAGTATATAGTTTTTTTATTTTTAATAGTTCTTATTATTTTATGTCTGGAAATCAGCTCTTTAGATATTTTTCCTTTTTCTTTTTCTCTCTCCACTGTTGTGATTGATATTGGTCCATGTGAAGAGTAGATGCCTTTTAATTTTTTAAGCTTATTTTTATAATTTTTTGATAATTTTTCATAAGCTAAGTACTGCGAAGAAAAGTCAGTATTAGCAACACCTTTTTTAGGCACTAGTTTAGAAAGTAACATCGTGTATCTAGGAGGTTTTTTTGTATAAGAGGAGTCTGTGTGAAATTGTTCACCAAAGCTAGGTCCTTTGTCAGTAGATTTACGTTGTACAACAGTTATTTGAGGATATTTTTTATTTAAACCTTTCAATCTTGGATAATTAGCTGGTTTTCCAAATTTTTTTGCAAAATTAAGATAATTCTTAGAACTAAGTTTTTGTTTTGGAAAATAAATCATTCCATACTTATCAAGTGTAGACTTAATTTCTTTTAATTGCTTATTGTCAATTTTATTAAGATTACAAATAATTTCTGCAACCCTATTTTTTTTTGAAATTATTTTTAACATTAAATATCTTTTATATTTTTTTGATTTAAGGGTTTTTTGATTATTGTTACAGGGTATTTTTTCTTTTCAACTTCAATAGATAAATTTTTATTGACCAAATTTTCGATAGTATTTCCAGAGTTGACGTAACCAAATGAGATATTTTTTTTAAAATTAAATGAATAGTTTCCTGATGTTGTTCTTCCAATTATTTTATCATCCAAGTAAATTGGCTCTTCATGAAGTAACAAAGGTTCTCCAGGTCTGTTATCTTTCAACACCATCATAGCTAATGATTTTGTGGGGTTCTGATCTTTAATTTTTAATAATGCTTCTTTTCCAACAAAATTTATATTTTTTTTATAACTGATTGCAAATTTAAGTCCTGCTTGATATTGATTTTCTTCAGGCGATATATCATGTCCCCAATGTAAAAAACCACTTTCCATTCTCATAATATCCATTGCATGAGCTCCACAAAGTGATAAGCCATGATTTTTACCTTCTTTAATAATAGCTAAAAATAGTTTTTTGCTTTCATCTATGTTTGTATATAATTCAAAACCTACTTCTCCTACATAAGACAATCTTTGAGCCCAGACTTTAACTCCGTCAATAGTAACAAATTTTCCATGACTAAACTTTATGCCTTCATTTGTAAAATCATCGTTACTGATATTAGATAGTAAATTCCTTGATTTTGGTCCGTATAATCCTAAGCATGTTAAATCTTCTGTTAAATCTTTAAAATTGACCTCTTCTGAAATATGTTTTTTTATATGAAATTTATCATGTTCTCTTGTTGCTGCTGGACCTATCACTCTAAAATGGTTTTTTTCAAGACAAGTAACAGTAACATCTGTCTCTATTCCTCCATCATCATTTAACATCTGGGTATAAGTTGCTCTACCCTCAATATCTTTTATGTTTGCAGTACATATTTTTTGTAATTCTTCGTGAACAATTTGCCCTTCAAGGTCAAATTTTGAAAAAGGAGATAATTCAAATAATCCAACGTTTTCTCTGGCATTTTTGGTCTCAAATTCAGCTGATGGATACCAATTTTGATAACCAAAACTATAATTGTAATCAGCCTTTTCTCCTTTTAAGGCATACCACATAGGTCTTTCAAAACCACCTGTGGTTCCAAAACAAGCTCCTAATTTTTTTAGCTCTTCCTGGTAGGGTAATACAATTTGGTTTCTTGATGTTTTATGTTGTTTATATGGCCAATGCATTCCATATAAATCACCAAGTGTTTCTGTCACTCTCTCCATAATAAATTTTTTTGATGAATGAAATTTTTGAAATCTTTTAATATCTAATGAAAATAAATCTTCATTAATATGTCCATTAATCATCCATTCTGCGGTAACTCTTCCAGCACCTCCCGAGCTTGCAATTCCAATGCTATTAAAACCACAACATGTAAAAAGTTTTTTAATCTCAGGAGTTTCACCTAAAAGATATTGAGTATCTGGAGTAAATGACTCAGGACCAGAGAAGAATTTTCTAATTCCTGCATTTTCTAACATAGGCAACCTATGGAATGATTTTTGCAAATAAGGTTCGAAATGATCAAAATCATCTGGTAATTCACCAAATGAAAAATCATCTGGAACAACACCAGTATTTTTAAAAGCTGGTTTTGCATTTGGTTCAAAAATTCCAACTAAAATTTTCCCTGCGTCTTCTTTAAGATAGAGACAATTATTATAATCTCGTAAAACTGGTAAGTTTTTTGGTAAATCTTTCATTGGTTCTGTGATCACATAAAAATGTTCATTTGGATATAATGGAATACTAACATTCATTTTTTCCCCTATTTGTCTAGACCACATACCTGTTGCTAAAACAACATATTCACAATCAATTTTTCCTTTATCAGTCTCAACTCCAACTATAGAATTATTTTTAACAAGAATTTTTGTTACAGGCGTTTTTTCAAAAATTTTTGCTCCTTCCATTCTAGCAGCTTTTGCTAAAACATTAGTTACACCTACTGGATCAGCTTGACCATCTTTTGGCATAAAAACACTTCCAATAATGTCCTCATTATTTACAACAGGATATAAATCTTTTGTTTGTTTTTTATCTAAAACATGTACTTCAACATCCGATAGTTGGGCGGTAGTTGCTTGTCTCAACAACTCTTGCATTCTCTCTTTTGTGGTAGCTACTGTAATTGCTCCATTCTGTTTTAATCCTATTGATAATTCAGTTTTCTTTTCTAATTCTTGATAAAGATCCAAAGTATATTTTCTTAACTTTGTAATAGTAGATGAGGCTCCTAATTGACCCATTAGACCAGCTGCATGCCATGTGGTTCCAGATGTTAACTGATCTCTTTCCAACAGAACAACGTCTTTCCAGCCAAATTTAGCTAGATGATATGCACACGATGTTCCGGCTACGCCGCCTCCAATAACTACAACTTTAGTGCTTTTTGGTAAATCTTTATCCATGAGTATATTTTTAAAGTATAATAATACTTAAAAACAAACAATGTGGTCAATGTGAATTGGTCGTTTAATACCAAATTTTTCGTCTATTTCATGCTGGTGAATATGGTGTGAATGAACAAATACAGGAATTTGTAACTCGCTTGGCGTTTTTAAAGTATAAATAAAATTTGTTCCTCTAAATTTACGATCAACGACTTCTAATTTTAAATTACTTTTATCATCATGTTCTAAATCTTCTGGCTGTAATAAAAGTTTTACCTCTGATCCATTTGGATAGTGTTTAACAAAATTACCTTTAATTATTCCAAGATCTTTATTTTCTAAACTATTTTCGCTTGTAACTTTTGCAGGAATTAAAATTCCTCTATTTAAAAAATTTACAACTTCTACTGAATTAGGAAAATGATAAACATTATAAGGATCATCAAATTGTTTAAGTTGTTTATTTAATATTATTCCACATTTACTTCCTAAGTAAAACGCTTCGTACGAGTCGTGTGTAACAATTATAGTTGTTATTTTAGATTTACTTAATAATTGTTTTAATTCGACTTGAATTTCCTCTTTAAAGCTTTGGTCAACATTGGACAATGGCTCGTCTAATAATAATAAGTCAGGGTTTGAAACCAAGGCTCTTGCTAGTGATGATCTTTGTGCTTCGCCAGCACTTATCTCATGTGGATATTTATTTAATATTTTTTTTAAATTTAAAAATTCTATTATTTCTTTTGCATTTATTTTAATTTTTTTTTTATTTTTTTTTTCTGTCCCAATTAATATATTTTTTTCGACATTGTAATGTGGAAACAAGCTATTGTC
>JACWEE010000021.1 GCA_014653665.1 Pelagibacterales bacterium SAG-MED34
AGGATGAAAGAATACAAAATCGCCTCAATTGCTGGAGATGGTATTGGAAAAGAGGTTGTTTAAATATTGATGATGAAGGAACGCCAACAGAAAGAACAGTTTTAATTGAAAATGGTATCTTAAAAAATTTCATGCAAGATAGACTAAATGCAAGACTTATGAATACAAAATCAACAGGAAATGGAAGAAGAGAGAGCTATAAACATGTCGTGATGCCTAGAATGAGAAATACGATAATGTTAGGTGGATCAAACACTCAAGAAGAAATGATTAAGTCAGTAGATAAAGGTATTTTTGCTGTAAGTTTTGGTGGTGGTCAAGTTGATATTACCTCTGGAAAATTCGTTTTTAACTGTACAGAAGCTTATGAGATTATAAATGGAAAAATTGGATCTCCAATTAAAGGAGCTACTTTAATTGGTGATGGACCATCTTCTTTAAAAGAAATTTTAATGGTTGGAAATGATATGATGTTAGATCCTGGCATTGGAACATGTGGTAAAGCTGGACAGGGTGTGCCAGTGGGTGTTGGACAACCATCTTTACTTATTAATAATATGACTGTTGGTGGAACTCAACTATAGTAAAATGATTAAAGATCAAGAGTATCTAAAAAAAATTGCAGATATATGCCTTAGTAAATCAAAAAAATTAGGTTCATCTGATGCAAATATATTAGTGCAAAGTTCTGTTTCTGAAAATGTAAATGTAAGGAATAAAAAACTTGATGGATCTGAAAGGTCTGAAAATCTTGGAGTAGTCCTTACAACTTATTTAGGTAAAAAAAAGTCCTCAATAGCCTCATCAAATCTTAAAGAAAAAAATTTAGATGAGCTAGTAAATAGATGCATTGAAACAATGAAGATTACACCTGAGGATGAATATAATTCATTACCAGATAAAGACCTCCATTTTAAAGGATTAAAAGACTTAGACTTGTATGATGAAACTCATTTAAACAATGAAGACAAGATTAATTATATAAAAGAGGCAGAAGAGGAAGCTTTTTCCAATGATAAAATAATAAATACTAATGGATCAGGATTTGGTGAGAACAAATCAAATTTTTTATTAGCCAATTCAAATGGATTCGCCGATGGATATAAAACTTCACAATTTACTGCATACTGTGAAGTTGTTTCAAAAAGCAATGGAAGCATGGAAAGAGATTATGAATATACAAGTAAAAGGTTTTATAGTGATATTTTGAAACCTAAACAACTTGGATCTATTGCAGCGGAACATGCAGTAAAGAAATTAAATCCAAAAAAAATAAAAAGTGAAAAAATTAGTCTAATATTTGATAAAAGAATATCAAAAAACTTTCTCTCTATTTTTGCAAGTGCAATATCATCAAGTGCAATAGCAAAAGGAACAACATTTTTAAAAGATAAATTAAATCAACAAGTTTTTAACTCTGAAATAAATATATTAGATCACGGTAATATAAGAAAAGCCAATGGATCTCGTTACTTTGATAGCGAAGGTATAGCAGTGGTTAACCTTGATTTGATAAAGAACGGTATTCTCCAAGACTATTTAATTGATACTTACAATGGTAAAAAAATAAATAGAAAATCTAATGGTAGGGCAAGTGGAACAACAAATTTATATTTTCAAAATGGATCAAAAACATTTGAAGATCTAGTAAAATCAGAAAATAAAATCTTGTATATTAAAGAAACTATTGGACATGGTACAAATATTATTAACGGTGATTATTCTGTAGGAGCATCTGGCATGATGATTGAGAATGGAGAGTTTTCATATCCAGTAAGTGAAATTACAATTGCTGGAAACTTAAATAATATTTTTAAAAATATAACTTTAGCCGACGATTTGGAATTTAATTATGCAACGAATTCACCGACAATGATGGTTGAAGGTATGGTTGTAGGTGGAAAATAATTTCTAAATGAAAAAAATAATAACCATTTTTTTTGCAATTTTTTTTATTACCAACTCATCAAACTCTAATGAATACGAAATAAGATTAAGTAACTTATTTGAAAAATTAAAAATTCAAAACCACTCAATTGCAATTGATACAGAGATGAAAATTTGGGACATTTGGACAAAACATCCCACTAATCAAAATTTAACTTCTTTACTATCAAGAGGAACAAAATTTATGAATCAAGAGCAATATTCAGTTGCTTTAGATATATTCACAACAGTAATTAAAAAAGACCCTGCTTGGGCAGAAGCTTGGAATAAAAGAGCAACTGTCTTTTATTTAATGGGCAAATATCAAGATTCTCAAAATGATATAGACAAGGTATTAAAACTAGAGAAAAGACATTTTGGAGCATTATCAGGACAGGGTCTCGTTCAAATTAAGTTAAAAAATTACGAAAAGGCTTTAAAGAGTTATGAAAAAGTAAAAGAGATTTATCCGTCCATGAGGTCACCACAAATAATGATACCACAGATTAAAGAGTTGATTAAAAATCAATCTGTGTAAATGAAAAAACTGTTAATAATTTTTTTTATCAATATTTTTGCAGTTAACTCTGCTTATTCTGTAGAAGAAGTCCTTACTTCATTAAAAGAGGGAGGAAAAATAATCTTTATTAGACATGCGCTTGCACCAGGGAATGGTGATCCAGAAAATTTTGATTTAAATGATTGTTCTACCCAAAGAAATTTAAATCAAAGAGGAATTGAACAGTCAAAATTTATTGGAAGTATATTCAATAAAAACCAGATTAAAATTGAAAATGTCTATTCAAGTGAATGGTGTAGATGTATAGACACAGCTAAATTTGCTTTTAAAAATTATGAAACATTTAGTGCACTAAATTCTTTTTATGATATTAGATTTGAAGCAAATGAAGAGAGGCAAATAACTCAACTAAAAGAGTTTATTAATCAATGGAATGGTAAAGAAAATATAATTTTTGTTACTCATTTTGTTGTTATATCTTCAATGCTAAATATAGGGACTTCTTCAGGAGAAATAGTAATAACCGATAAGAATTTAAATATTATTGGATCAATTGATACTTTGTAATATATTAATTTAAGATTTATGAAAACAATATTTATTATAGGATCAAAAAAACATACTTTAAAATACACTAGAAAAATGCCTGAAGGCGAAGTAAAAAAAATGAAATCTTTTGTAACTAATAAAGGTCAAAAGTTAGAAAAAACATCCAAGTTTAAAATTCTAAATATTTCAGACGAAAAAACAGCAAGAGTTTTTAAGATCAGTTTATAATATTTAATCCAGAAATAGAAACTAAATGAAGAAATCTAAAAGAAGTAATGTAGACCCATTTATTGTAATGGATGTAATGGAGTCTGCTAGAAAAGCAGAAGCTAATGGCAAGCATGTAATTCATATGGAAGTAGGTCAACCAGGAACACCAGCACCAAAGCTTGCCAAACAATTTATTTCAGATGAAATTTCTAATAATGATCTTGGCTATACAGTTACTTTAGGTTTGCCAAAATTACGAAATAGAATTTCTAAATTGTATGGAGATTGGTACAATATTGATTTAAACCCAGACAGAATAATTATAACAACTGGATCTTCAGGAGCATTTATACTTTCTTTTGCAGCATTATTTGATGTTGGAGATAGAGTAGGCATTGCCGCTCCAGGCTATCCTAGCTATAGACAAATTTTAAAGTCTCAAGATTTAATTCCAATTGATATTTTTACAGAGTTGCAAAATAAATTTCAGCCTATACCGAAAGATATTAAAGAAAATAATTTAAATGGTTTATTAGTTGCTTCTCCTGCAAATCCCACCGGTTCAATGCTTGATAAAAAAAAACTAGAAGCGCTTATTAATACTGCGCATGAAAATAAAGTGAGTTTTATTAGCGATGAGATTTATCATGGAATTCAATATGAAAATAATCCTACATCTGCATTAGAAATTTCAAATGAATGTTATGTTATAAATTCATTTTCTAAATATTTTTCTATGACAGGTTGGAGAGTAGGCTGGATGATTGTTCCTGAGGATCATGTGAGACAAGTAGAGAGATTATCTCAAAATCTTTTTATTTGTCCTCCTCATGTTAGTCAATTAACTGCTCTATCAGCAATGGATGCAAAAGAGGAATTAAATACAAATGTAGAGGTTTATAAAAAAAATAGATCAATTTTGCTAGAAGAGTTACCTAAGGCTGGTTTAGATAAATTTTCTCCACCAGATGGTGCTTTTTATATCTACATTGATATTTCAGAGTATTCGAAAGATAGTCTTAACTTTTGTAAAGAAGTGCTTGATAAAGCAGGAGTAGCAATAACTCCTGGACTTGATTTCGATCAAAAAAGAGGAAATTCTACAATAAGGTTATCATACGCTAGAAGTACTGAAGATATAATTGAAGGAGCAAATAGAATAACAAAATTTATGAAAGAAGAGTATTTAAAATAATAATGAAAACCGCTGTTTTATTTGGCTCATCTGGATTAATTGGATCTAATTTACTAGATAATTTAATCAACAATAATACTTACAACAAAATAAAAATATTTGTTAGAAAATTACCTTTTATTGATAATTCAAAAGTTGAAGTGATAAATACAGATTTTTTAGATTTAGACACTTTAAAAGAAAAATTAACAGGTGATGATTGTTTTTTTTGCATTGGTACAACTCACAAAGACACACCCGATAAAAAAGAATATAGAAGAATAGAATATGACTTGCCTGTACAATTAGCAAAAATTGCAAAATTTAATTCAATTAGTAATTTTATTTATGTCTCCTCAATTGGAGCAAACCCAAAAGCCTCAAGTACATATTTAAAAAATAAAGGTCAAGTAGAGGAGGAGCTAAAAAAGATTGGGTTTTCTAACCTAAGCATTATTCAACCTTCGTTTTTAGTTGGCAACAGAAAAGACTTTAGAATTGTTGAGGTTTTAGGAATTCCAGTGATGAAATTTCTATCCTTATTCTTTTTTGGTGGATTTAAAAAATATACTCCAATAAAAGTTGAGATAGTTGTGAATGCAATGATCAAACTTGCCTCAGGAAATAATAGTGAGCAAACTTATTTATCTGATAGGTTGCAAGAGTTAGGATCTAACTAAATGAGAAAATCAATAATATCGATATCTTTTTTGATTTATATATTCTGTATTTTACCTTACTCTACTTCAATGGCTTATGAGGAATCTCAATATGATGTAGTATATAAATCTGAAATATACGAAGTGAGACATTATAAAGACCGTCTAGTTGTCGAAGTTGTAAGTAGAAATGATGACAGTAGTTTTAGAAAACTTTTTAAATATATCTCGGGTCAGAATAATAAATCTCAAGAAATTAAAATGACTGTGCCAGTAACACAGGGTGAGAAGGATAATGGATACTATATGCAATTTTATCTTCCATCAAAATTTACAAAAGAGAATGCCCCTATACCCACAAATTCAGATGTTAAAATCTCAACAATAGAAGAAGGTTTTTTTGCTGTACTAGAATATTCTGGAAGAGCCTCAGATAATAATTTCTTCAAACATAAGGAAATTCTAAATAAAAAACTCTTAGAGGATAAAGTAATCATTAAAGGACCTCCAATAAGAGCAACCTATAATGGGCCTTTTACGCTTCCTATGATGAGACGCAATGAAGCTATGTTTGAAGTTGAGTGGAGTAAATAGATTACATTTTGCCATATATATTAATTTATATCGCCTGATAGTTTAAGTTCATTAATCAGAAAGGTAATCATGAAAAAATTATTTCTAATTTTATTTGTATTATTTGGTTTAAACAGCTCTGTTTTTGCTGATGGTCATGTAAAAAGAATTTTATCAACTAGTCAGACTGGTATGGGTAACGATATTGTTTATCCATCAGGAAAAGCAAAGATCACAGCTTTTGAATTTACTGTGCCCGTAGGAGGTCCTGTAGTTCCACATACTCACTCGTTCCCTGTTTTAATAATGATACAACAAGGAGAAATTGAACTTACTCAAGGTGGCAAAAGCTATGTTTATAAAGCTGGAGATGCATTTATTGAAGATGTAGGTGTGGCTCATGAATCTAAAAATATTGGAGATGTTCCTGTTAAAGCAATTGTTGTTGCTATGGGAGTTGAAGGTCAAAAAATAATGACCCCAGTAAAATAGATAGAAAAAATATGGGGCAGTTATTTTTACATGCCCCATATCTCATTTTTTAAGCTATATTTTTTTACTCTCTTTTTTCAAGTGTCCCAATGTTTCCCCAGAATTTTTTCCTGATTTGATAACGTATCCACTTGTGCCGTTAGCATTAGTTTCCACAGTTTTCAAATTTCGAAACATTAATTGATTTAGCCTAGCGTTCTTTGAGCCTCGGCTAAACGAACTTAAAACTCTGTGCATTCTTTTCATACACTCTCCTTGTTTGTTTTTCCAAAACTCGCTTTTAACCGATGCGAAATCGGCCTCTTTTTCACCATGAGATATGGTATTAATAAATTATCTTTTACAAATAATATTTTCAATTAGATAACTTATTATTATGACCAAACTGGGTTTTAAAATTGTTTAATACTTATAGAATAACTAAGTCTGTCTTTTGATTGCCTAGTCTTTCATTTCCTTTTTCAGTAACAATGTAAGTCTCACCTAGATTCATAGCTAACTCATTTTTACTATCCATTAGAATCATGTGCATAAAGAAAACATTTCCTGGTTGGATGACATAAGGATTGCCTGTGTAAAGCATTGGCCAATCCATCCAATTAGGGGAAAATGTTGCACCTAATGAATATCCACATGCATTCATCCGACAATCTTTATAACCTAAATTGTCAAATATTTTTGCATGCATATCAAAAACCTCTCCAATTTTATTGCCAGGTTTTAATGTATTTTCACAGTTTTTTAGTGCTTCTTCACAAGCTTCGTGCATTTCATAATGTTTGGGATTTGCTTTTCCAATCGGTATAGTTCGGAACATTGCAGAATGATAATGTCTATACGTGCCTGCCCATTCAATAGTTAGTTGATCTACGTCATTAAGTATTTGTTTTTCTGATTGATATCTACATAGTAGTGCGTTTTTACCAGAACCTATTATAAATTCATTTGCAGGATAGTCCCCACCTCCTTCAAAAATTACTCTATTCATTTCAGCAAGAATTTTACTTTCACTTACTCCCTTTTTAGCAAACTTCCAAACTTCATCTAAAGCTTTGTCGGCAAGGGTTGCGGCTTTCTTAACATAAACTATTTCTTCAGGAGATTTAATTACCCTTAGTTTTGTTATTAATTCAGATTTATCATCTAAAGAGCAAAAATTTTTTAATGATTTATTTAAATTAATTGCATTACGTCCAGTAAGTCCATAAGCTTCATACTCAATACCGATTTTTTTTTCCTTTAAGTTAAGTTCGTTTAAGATTTGTTTTAGATCTTCTGTGGGATTAGAATCGTCTTTATCAACCCAAATTTTTATATTTTCTATATTTGAAGTATTTTGTGCTTGTCTTAAATCAGGAGCTCTAGTTAATAATATTAAATTACCTTTTTGGTCTAATATTAAGGACTGAAAAAAAACATAACCAAATGTATCGTAACCAGTTAGCCAATACATAGACTCTTGTCTAAACATGACCAAGGCATCTATTTTTTCCTCTTTTAATTTAGTAATAACTTTATTTTTTCTTCTTTTGAATTCTTCTGAGGAAAAATGAAGACCCATTAATTGATAGTGGTTCTAACTGATCCGATTTTATCAACTTTGCCTATATATTCGCCCTTATTTTTTATTGGAACAACTCCTACCGTTGAGCCTGTGAACACGTAGAAATCTTTATCTAATTTTACTTTTTCTTTCCTAATTTTATTTAAGACAAATTTTAGTGAATTAAGAGGGTTTATATAAACAGTATTTGTATTACCTTTGACATTTAAACCCTTATTATTTTTTAAATTTGTTTTTAAATTATTTAAATTTAATTTTTTAAACTTCTTTTTTGGTCCCGTAATAAATTTAATATTTACTCCAAAATCGCTGCACAAATCACCTAAATACTTAATACCTTTTTTCCTCTGTCTAAAACCTACTACCTCAATACAAGGTCCCATGTGGGTTATAAATTTTGTGACATTTTTTGGATTTAGCCTACCTTTAAAATCAAAAAAGGATTTTTTTATAATGTAATAAACTTCTACTTCAATACCTAGAGCATATTTATTTACCTTAACTTTACCCCCTGTTTTAATAAGATTTTTTTGAAATACGGTTGAATGGAAAGGTTCTTTTTCTTTCAATTTTTTTAACAGAGCAAAAATTGTTCCACCTGCTTTAAATCCTATTTTTTTATCATTAATTTTACTCTCACATAACAATCTTAATTTATGTGCAAGTTTAATATTTTTGCAAAACTTCTCTGGTATTGGATTGATTAATTTATTTTTGTTGTAGGCATTAACTAGTCTTTTTGAAACTGAATGGATATCATTTTTCATAGCAATAGATTATTGAATAACTGTCATTGGATCAAGTCTAGTTTGAAACCAATTAACTCTAAAGTCTAGATGAGGACCTGTTGATCTGCCAGTAGAACCTACTGTACCAATTATATCACCTTGTTTTATTAAGTCTCCAACGTTAACCATTACATTTTCTAAATGTGAATAGATTGTTGAAATGCCATGGCCGTGGTCCATTATGATTGTTCCACCAGTATAATAAAGATCATTTTCAGCCATTGTAACAACTCCAGTTCCAGATGACTTTATTGGTGTTCCTTTTTTTGCAGCAATATCTATTCCATAGTGTGGCCATCTTGGTTTACCATTTAGAATTCTTTGACTTCCATAAACTCCACTTATTATTCCTTTAACTGGCATAATGAACTTATTGCTAAAATAATTTAAATCTGAATTTATGGCCCTTGCTTCACCTATTTTTCCATTCTCTTTTTTTATTCTTTTATAAACAGACTCTGGGGGTGTTACTTTATTTTCAGGTAATCCATCTATTCTTTGAATATTGTATTTTCTTTTAAATACGCGTTTGGTAATTTTTTTAGTTTCACCATTTGAAATTTTAGTAATTAATACATCATATTTTCTATCTCTATCTATACCGAATACAAAGAAACCATTTTTGG
>JACWEE010000022.1 GCA_014653665.1 Pelagibacterales bacterium SAG-MED34
TCAAAAAAAGTCAGTTCTTAAAAAAAAAATTAAAAATAATTTTATTACAAAAACAGTAAGAGTAGAGGAAAATTTAAAATCAAAACTAAATGTCAAAGTCAAATTTGATATTTTTGCAATTGATAGAGGTATATCTAAATTCTTCAATTCTATAGATGGAAAAATAAATGAATTTAAATCCCAAAGAAAAGATGAAAAAAGAAGATTAAAATTAATAGAAATAGAAAAAAAAGATAAAGAAAAAGAAAAAATAAAAAAACAAAAAATCGTACAAGAGGAGAAACAATTAAAATTAAAAGAGCAGCAACTAAAAGATGAAGAAAGAATAGAAAAATTAAGAGCCAAAGACTTAAAATTATTTTTGAGAAAAGAGCAAGCACTCTTGAGAAAAGAGCAATCTGAGAGACAAAAGAAATTTTTACAAGAATTAAGAATACAAAAACAGATTGAAAGATTTAGAATAAGAGAAGTAAAAGAATTAGAAAAACTTGAGAAAATCTCTTTAAAAGAAAAAAGAGAGGACTATGGAAAATTACAACAAAGAATAGAAAATTTAAAAAATAAATACAGACTTATAAGAGACCAAAAAATTAGAGAAAGAGTAGAAGCTCTCGGTGTTAAGACAGACGAAGCTGATGACAGATCGATACTTCTTCAAAAGGAAAGAGAATATAATGTAGCAAGACAAAAAATTGAGTTTGCTTTAGAAAGTTTTTATAGGAGTGCTAATAGTTTAGTTTTCCAATTAAACAAAAGATATATTACCAGGCACATGTCTATTTTTAGATGTATTGATAAAAGGTTTGAGACAGGAGAAATATTTATTAAATGGGACGAGTCTGCTGATGATGAATGGTTAATTTTAATATATATAAAGGATAATTCACCCGATAAAGGAATAATAATAGAAGATAAGACAAATGAAGAAAAAAATATGTCTCATGAATTTAAAACTAATGAGATATTTAAAGCCTCAGACCTGATGGTAGACTCTCTTACACAACTAATTTCAAAGAAAAGACAAAAACAGTAATAAATTTTTATTTACTCATTTACGTAAACCGAAACTCCTCTTGAATTTATATCTACGTCAAATTTTTTATGGAGAGGTGGAAAAGCCCTTTGAGAACAATCAAGTCTGTCACATGTTCTACATGATACACCAATAGGTAATTCTGATTTTTTATCACTAAGATCTAAATTTTCAGTATATACAAATTCTTTGGCATATTTTGCTTCACAACCAAGACCTATAGATAACATACTTTTTTTTTGTCCATATCTTCCAACACCTTTTTCAACAGTTTTCGCAATGCAAACATATTTTTCTCCATTAGTCATCTTACTAACTGCTGCTTGAATAACTCCTGGTCTTGAAAATGCTGAGTAGACATTCCATCTTGGACAAGCTCCTCCATATCTTGGTATCTCTATACCTGATAATGAGAATCTTTTTGAAATATTTCCAGCAACATCTACTCTTAAAAAATGAAAAGGTATTCCTGGAAGTTTTGGATCTTGTAAGCATGTTACTCTATGAGCTACCTGCTCAAAAGAAGTTGCAAATGTATTTTGTAAGAGTTCCAAATCATATTTTAATTCTTTGCATTCTTTATGAAAAAGAGAGTAGGGCATTAATATTGCAGCTCCACAATAATTTAAAAGTGCAACCCTCGTTAATTTTTTAGACTCTTCCGTTGGAAAATTAAATGTTGCAAGATATTCATCAATTTCTTTTGATGCACCTTCTTGTGAAATTTGTGCTGCAGCAAAAAGTTTTTTTGTTTCAAGTGAAAGATAATCAGATAATAATAATTCTTTATCTTTTACTTTATATATTTTTGAGAATGGCTTTCCCTCTTTAGGTATTACATCTTTTACAGTTATACCATACTCATCTTTTAAAAATTCACATAGCGCAATATATCTTGTTCTATTATTTTGTTTTACTTTATCAAAAATTTCATTAGCAAATTCTTCCAACTTTGGAAAAAAATTTTTATTTTCTTGTAAAAAATCTGAAATTACCTCTCCAGGAAAAGCATTTTTTCTTCCATCAATAATTTTACCTGAAATATTTTCTAATTTATTTACAATGTCATGATCTTTTTGTTTAAAGTTGTCACCAAGTTTTATTAAAGCTTTGGCTATTTTTGGATTTGTATTAACTAAATCTTTCACTTCAGGCCCAAGGATATCTAGATCTTCAAAAATTTCATCGCCCAGTAATTCAGATATGTTATTTTCAAGATTTATATCTGTTTTACTTGTTAGATCTGAAAGCTCTATTTTAAGTTTATCGCAGACCCTTAATAGCAAGTCTCCATCTATTTTCCTTTTTCCACTCTCAATAAGATTTAAATAGCTTGGAGAAATGGACATCTCCTCTGCAAGTTTGTTAGCTTGCATACCTAGTTGCCTTCTAAAAGCTTTGATTTTTGGACCAATTTTTGTATCAATTTGACTCATTTTACAATTTGTAAATTTTGTAAATTTAAATTTACACAAAATTATTCAATTTTACAAGTAAATTGTAATTAATTGTAGCTTTTGTAAATATTGTAAATTATAAAGTTTACATGGAAAAAAACAAAATTAACAACATTGAAAATAACTACCAAATTACTAATAAAGAAGAGCATTCTGAGCACAAATCCAAAGGAATTTACATCAGAGACGATCATTGCGATTGGGGCTCAAGCGGAATGAATGAGTTTACTGAAGAGTATAGCTCAAAATAGTTATTAGTTATTTTTAGTCATTTTATTACAAAGAGAGGGGTTTTAAGTGTCAGCTGAGAATATTTCATACGATTTGCAAAGATTTGCAGGTATCAAAAGAGATTATACACCTGAAGAAGTTGAAAGATTGAGAGGATCAATCAAAATTGAGTATTCTATGTGCAAAATGCAGTCTCAAAAACTATGGAAACTGCTTAATTCTGAGCCATATGTAAACACCTTGGGATCACTTTCAGGAAACCACGCAGTTCAACATGCAAAAGCAGGATTAAAAGCAATTTATTTAAGTGGATGGCAAGTAGCAGCTGATGCTAACAGTGCTGGAGAAATGTATCCAGACCAATCTCTGTACCCTTATGATAGCGCACCAAAATTAGTAGAGACAATGAATAATTCATTAACCAGAGCAGATCAAATCCAACATATGGAAGTGATTGACGGCGATATGGATAAAAGCAAAAGAACTGATTATATGCTACCGATTATAGCTGATGGAGAAGCTGGATTTGGTGGTCCGCTAAACGTTTTTGAATTAACAAAAAAATTTATCAGAGCAGGTGCAGCGGGAGTTCATTTTGAAGACCAATTAGCTAGTGAAAAAAAATGTGGTCATATGGGTGGAAAAGTTCTTGTACCGACTGGAACAATGGTTAGAAATTTAAAGGCTGCTAGACTTGCTGCAGATATTGCAGATGTGCCATTAATAATTTTAGCAAGAACAGATGCAAATGCTGCAAAGTTAATCACAAATGATTTTGATGATAATGACAAACCATTTTTAACAGGTGAAAGATCTCCTGAGGGTTTCTTTTATGTTAAAGACGGAATAGAGCAGGCAATTTCTAGAGGTCTTGCTTATGCACCATACGCTGATTTAATTTGGTGTGAAACTGCTACTCCAAATTTAGAGGAAGCAAAGAAATTTGCTGATGCTATACACGAAAAATTTCCTGGTAAAATGTTAGCTTATAATTGTTCGCCATCATTTAATTGGAAGAAACATTTATCTGATGAAGAAATTGGATCGTTTCAAAGAAAGATTGGAGAAATGGGATATAAGTTTCAATTCATTACATTAGCAGGTTTCCACACTCAAAACATAGCAATATTCGAATTAGCAGAAAAATATAAATCAGAAGGCATGACTGCTTACTCAAAAATTCAACAGCATGAATTTGCTAGAGAAAAAGATGGATACACAAGTGTAAAACATCAAAGAGAAGTAGGCACATCTTATTTTGATGCAGTTTCAAATACAATAAGCTCAGGCAAAAGCTCAACTACAGCAATGGAAGGCTCAACTGAATCAGAACAGTTTTAGATGATAGATTAATGTTTACTAGTGGTCTTCTTTTAATAGTAAGCTATCTTTTATTTAAATATACACTTCAATGGATTCAGTATTATAATCAAACTGATCCTAGGATGCCTGATTCAATATGGCGTTATACTTGTGATTATAAAGTTATTGGCATAAGAGATATATGTGACCTAGATGATAAGCCATTTGTAAGAAAAAGAAGGAAAAGAGATAAAATTGTTACAATAATGTATTTTATTGTGATCCTTGCTTTTGTATTTTCTATGTATTTTATGGCGAGTTTACTAGGACTAATTCTTTAATTTTTGAATTTGATCCCACGCTGAATTGACAGCTCTCATTTTAGCTTTGCTTTCGTCTATTACCTCTTGAGGAACACCTTTACTTAATAAAAGATCAGGATGATGCTCTTTGCTAAGCTTAATATAACGTTTTCTTATTTCTTCGATCGAGTCATCCGGCTTACTCTCTAAAACTATATAAGGATTAAGTTTATCTGATGACTTTCTGCTTTCTTTAATTCCATTAATTTGAGCCTGATTTATTCCAAAAATTCTTGCTATATCTTCTATCATTATTAATTCATTATCACTCACGTGTCCGTCAGCTTCTGCAATATAAAATAAAGTATTAATTACCTCTTCTAAAATATTTAAATTACCTCTGTAAACTTCCGCAATTTGTTTTGCGTAAGGTTCGTATCCAGTACTTTCCTCTTTAGCTTTATTAAAAATTTTACCAACCTGATCTAATTCACTTTCAGGTATTTTTAATTTATCTTTAACAGCAATTAACTCTTCACGGCTAACTTGCCCATCAACTTTACTTAGCTTCGCCGATAATACAATTAGTGAGAGTGCAAAAATTTGTTGCGGCTGTGCAAAAGATTTAAACCCTCCACCTGATCTGGCTCTTGACATTTTTCCACCGATTAGAGATCCTAAAAGCATACCAAAAGGTCCACCTATTGAAAAACCTAGCATTCCACCAATTATGCTTCCCCATATTGCCATTAGTCAAAACTCCTTAATCTATATTCCCAGTTACCCATTTTATTATAAGTCACTTTTAATATTAAATTATTTTCAGGATTATACCAAACATCAAATTCAAATTTCTTCTCCTCTGCTAGATTTTTGTCATTTGATTTTATATTAAAGTGTTCTGTTGAATATTCTTGACCATTAATAGTAATATTTTCATTCCCCATTAAACTCACAGTCTGTTTTTTGATACTACCAGATAAAGGACTGATTTGTTTATTAGATTTGAAAATTTTATGGTTCCACCAATTACCAATTGTACAATCTAAACTAGCTTCACCTTTATATGATGACCCATCTATAATAAACTTATTTAAAGATTTATCATAATTTAAATTTACATATTTCTCTTTATCATTTTGAAAAGTATTAGATTTAAAAAAAACTAATTTATCATCTTTATATTTTTCTATTGTTTCACTTAATATTGAAAAAACTGTTAGGCCGAATAACTCTACTTTAAAGTTAGTATAATTTTTTACGATAAATAAATCGTCATCAAGTTCAAAGAAGTAGCTGGTGCTACCAATAACTTCATTATTTCTTAGAACATCCATCTCAATTTTTTTAAGACCTTCGTAATGACTGCTATGTGCCATCACTTTAGAGGCAAACATGATAATTATTGATATGAGTATAAAATGTTTCATTTTCATAGATTTTAGTTAAAGAAAGTATAAATAATAGTTAATTATATGTTCCTTACTATCAAAAAAATTCCCAAAGTTTCATGGAGTTCACAAGAGACTTTTAATTTAAAGCCAAAATTGTCTACCTTATTCTTCCTTTGTTTTGGCCTAATATTATTCGGTTTTGGCGAAGCCCTAGTTGTTATTTCATTTATTGGCAATTCCCCATGGACTGTAATGGCACAAGGTATTTCAATTAATTCAGGATTATCTATTGGTATTGTCACTTTTATAGTAAGTGTCGTTGTTTTATCTTCATGGTTTTTTTTAAAACAAAAACCAGGTCTTGGCACCATATTCAACATCATAATAATTGCTGCAATGTTAGATATAACAATTGCATTAATACCAACGCCCGAAACTTATGTTATGAAATTATTAATGGCCACAGTAGGTGTAATGATAGTTGGAGTAGGGAGTGGTATCTATTTGATTGCCAATCTAGGTCCAGGACCTAGGGATGGTTTAATGACTGGTTTACAAAAAAAAACAAATCTACCTATTGCAGCTGTGAGATCCTTTATAGAAATTTCAGTTGCTTCAGTAGGGTGGTATTTGGGTGGAACAATTGGAATTGGAACATTGATGTTTGCTTTTGGAATTGGTCCTTGTATTGCTTTAAGTTTGTATATTATTGATAAAATAATGAATTAAGTAGCAGTATTTTGTTTTTCGCTTCTTTTTCTTTCGTGAGGGTCTAGAATTGCCTTTCTAAGTCTACAAGACTTAGGTGTAATTTCTAATGCTTCATCTGTGTTAAGCATACTTAACTGTTCTGCAATCGACATTTGTCTTACTGGAGTGAGAACTATATTTTCATCAGTTCCTTGTGTTCTCATGTTAGTGAGTTTTTTTCCTTTCATGACATTAATTATCATGTCGCCAGGTTTTGGAGCTAAGCCCACAATCATACCCGTATAAACTGGATCATTGTGTGTAACGAACATTTCTCCTCTAGCTTGCAAATTAAAAATTGAAAATGCAACAGCCTTACCTTGTTCCATAGATATTAAAGCGCCATTTCTTCTACCCTCCATGTCTCCCTCAAAATCTCCATAAGAGTGAAAAATTCTGTTAATAACACCTGTTCCTTTTGTTAAAGTCAAAAATCTACTTGTATATCCCATTAATCCTCTTGTTGGTGCCTGAAAAATAAGTCTTTTTTTATTTTTTCCAGTATCCTTTAACTCAATTAACTTACCCTTTCTTCTGTTCATAGAATCTATAATTCTTGATGAATATTCTTCATCTAAATCCATGGTTATTTCCTCAATTGGTTCTAACTTTTTTGAATTTTCGCCAGTTTTAAATAAAACTTTAGGAGGACTTACGGTCATTTCAAAGCCCTCTCTTCTCATTTGTGTTAATAATATTTCAAGCATTAACTCTCCTCGGCCACTTATCTCAAACGCATCTTTATTTGAGTTCTCTGAGAAAGAAATTCCAACGTTATTTTGAGCTTCTAAAATTAAACGATCTCTAATTTGAGTACTTGTTAACTTTTTACCCTCAGTTCCTGCTAGTGGTGAGCTATTTACTGTTATTTTTATCGACATTGTTGGTGGATCGATTGGTGTTGCCTCAATTGGTTCATTTACCTCTAAATCACAAATAGTATCTGCTACATTTGCTTTTTCTAATCCAGCTATAACTACGATATCTCCAGCTTCTCCAACTTCAATGGGCACTTTTTTTGTACCCTCATATCTAAAGATCTTTGTAAGTCTACCTTCATCTACTTTTACTGTTTTTGTAATAAAATTATTTTTAATTTTTTTTTTAAGAACTGACTTTTTTTGAATATTTTTTTTTCTTTTAACCCTTAGAATTTTCTTCTTCTTTACTTTTTTTTTTATTTTTGGAAGAATCTTTCTAGCTTTCTTTTTCTTTTTAACTTTTTTTTTTTTATTTTTTTTCATTATTACTGTCTAATTATTTATCAGTAATATTTTAATAAATATAGTCCCGAGTATTAGGAACTGAGCTATTGTCTTTTGATAGCTGAAACTGAAATACAACCTGGTCTCCCCATTTGAATGCCATTTCGCAACTAGCCAAGTAAAACTCCCACATCCTAAAAAATTTTTCGTCAAACATGTCTAAAACTATGTCTTTTTTTGATAAAAATCTTTCTTTCCAATTCCTTAAGGTATGTGCATAGTGCATTCTTAGAACTTCAATATCTGATACGATTAGACCTGAGTTTTCAATAGGATTTGCAACTTCACTTAAACTAGGCGTGTAACCTCCTGGAAAAATATACTTCTGGATCCATGGTTGTGGATCTCTTGGAGGCATCGATGATCCAATAGTGTGGATCAATGCTATTCCTCTTTCGTTCAAAAGTTTAAAAACTTTATTAAAATATGTTCTATAAAATTTTCTCCCTACATGCTCAAACATCCCAACACTCACTACTCTATCAAATTTTTCGTTTAGCTGCCTATAATCAATAAGTTTGAAATCTACTTTGTTAGAAAGGTTCATCTCTTTTGCTTTATTCTTACTATATTCAAATTGATTTTCTGACAATGTAATACCTGTAACACTAGCTTGTGTCTCTTTTGCTATTGCTAAAGCTAAAGTTCCCCAACCTGAACCTATATCTAAAACTTTCTGATTAGGCCGTATATTTAATTTTTTTATTATATGATGAATTTTATTATTTTGAGCTTGTTCCAAAGTATCATTTTCATTTTTAAAATATGCACAAGAATACTGTCTTTTAGAATCTAAAAATAAATCATACAAATCGTCAGAGATATCATAGTGGTGGGATACATTCATCTTTGATTTTTTTTATAAACTTTTAGAAGAAAGTACTTATTTATATTTTTTTTATTTTTTTTTATTAAATCAAAATCTTTTTTAAGAAATGACTTACACTTCTTTGAAATAGGACATCTATGACATAAAGGATTGGTTGGTTTACAAATTAATGCTCTTAATTCCATTAAAGCCTGGGCATAATCACTAGGTCTTGATGACGTTCCAAATATTGATTTTTTTTTTATAAGATTATCTTTTTGAATGTCTCTATCTTTTTTTAAATACAA
>JACWEE010000023.1 GCA_014653665.1 Pelagibacterales bacterium SAG-MED34
GAAGTTGAGAATGATGATGTAATTTCAACTCTAACATCAAAAAGTGACCAAATAAAAAAATTACAGGACGATTATGCTGAAACTTATAGTAAAAACCAAAACATAAAAAATGAGTCAGTCAAAAGAAAAGAGAGAATTAGTATAATTGATCAAGAATTTGAAAGCTGGCAAAATCTTTTAACTAATTCTGAAAAAATGGTAAATGAACTTAATACCAGAAAAAATAAACTTTTAGAAAAATTGAATGTTCTAGAAAAACAACCTCAATCTCAAGCAGAAAAAAAAGGGAAAATTTCTGAAAACTTAAGGATTTCAGAAAATGAAAAAAATGAAAATGAAATTTTAGTTGAAAAAATTGATAATAATATTGTGGAAATTAGAAACCAATTAAACAACACAAAAGAAAATTCAATTGAAATTAGAGAAAAGAAAGCAAGCTCTGGAGCAACCATTGAAGGTTTAAATAAAAGGAGAAATGATCTTTTAGAAAGAGTTATGACAGATTTGAATGTTGAAGAAGGCAATATACTTAATTTTTTTATTTGGTCACTTTTTGATGTTAGAGTTGAAATTACATCATCATTCTCAACTTCCATAACTTTCATAGTTAAATAGGACAAGTTAATTATACATTCATCTAAAATTTTTATTGTCTGATGATTTCTATTTTCTGAAATTAATTTTTTAACTTCTTCGATTTGACTTTTTATGTTGCTAATAATTTCATTATTTTTTTGCAGAGATTCAGCACTGAACCCCTCTAATAATTCATCCATTTTATCTTGTTCACTTTTTAATTTTGATTTTGAGTTTTCCAGGTCTTGCTTGGAAAGTTTTTCTGTTTCATAATATTTTGAATCTGAATCAATTAAGATATTTCTCTCCTCTTTTAATCTTTTTTCGTTAGAATTTGCATCAATTACAATACTTTTTTCTCTATCTATGTCTTCATCTATAACTTTTATAGAGCTTTTTATTGTATCTATTTCCTCATTTATTCTAGTAGTTTCCTCATCTAAAGCTTTCAGCTCAAGATTTAATCTTTGGATCTTAGATAAATTTTCAATATTTTTTTGTCTTATTGGCTCTACTCTTTCAAGTTCATTTTTAATTTTAGTTTCTAATTCTTCAATTTGTTTATTAAATTCTTCTACTTTCCCATCTGCCTCATTATTTACTTCATTTTCTAAAGTGATTTCTTTATCAATTTCTAGAAGTCTTAAATAATAAAGCCCTGCCTCAACTTTTTTTATTTCCTCTGAAATTAATTTATACTTTGCAGCTTCCTCAGCTTGTTTTTCTAAATTTGCTAATTGTTTTTCTTGTTGTCTTCTAAGTTCGTCGGCTCTCTTTAAATTATTTTCTGCTGCTCCTAATCTAATTTCTGCTTCATGTCTTCTAACATGCAAACCAGCTATTCCAGCAGCTTCTTCAAGTATAGCTCTTCTATCAGATGGTTTTGCTGTAACTAATGCTCCAATTCTGCCTTGACTTATTAGCGATGGCGAATGAGCCCCTGTAGATAGATCTGCAAAAAACATTTGTGCATCTTTTGCTCTAACTTCTTTGTTGTTTATGTAAAACTTTGATCCTTTATCTTTTTCAATCTTTCTTCGAATTTCTATTTCTTCTAGATCATTGTATTGGTGCGGTCCATCTTTGTTATCATTGTTTAAACTTAAAACTACTTCAGCAATATTTTTTGAGGGTTTATTTGATGTGCCTGAAAATATAACATCTTCCATCCCAGACCCTCTCATACTTTTTGCCGAAGTCTCTCCCATACACCATCTAAGAGACTCAACTATGTTTGACTTACCACAACCGTTAGGCCCGACAATTCCTGTAAGGCCTTTTTCAATTAAAAAGTTAGTTTTCTCTGCAAAAGACTTAAAGCCATTTAATTGGATTTTTTTAAACTCCATTCAATGACTTATATCAGTTTTTCTATATATTTTTTTAATTTTTTATAGTTGGATGTATTTTCGAACTTTTCACCATTGATTATAAGTGTTGGTGTTGCCTCTATTTTGTAGTTTTTAGCTCCGTTGATTCGGTCTTCTAAAATAAAATCTTCAATTTTTGAGTCTGCTATACATTTATCAAAATCTAATTTAAAATTTGATTCTTGAATTACCTTTTTTAGGTTTCTGTTGAGATCTTCAATAGTACTTCCTCTTACCCAGCTACTTTGATTTTTATACAAATGATGAAGTATCTCTGAATTTCCATCGTTTTTACAGTGGGCTATTTTTGATGCATTAAATGCAGCCATATCTAATGGAAAATTTCTAAATTCGATTAAAATTAAACCTTTGTCTATAAAATCAGTTTTTAAGCTAGGATAAACATTTTTATGGAAATCTGCACAATGACTACATGTTAAAGATTCAAAAACTATCAGTTTTACTTTTGCATCTACATCACCTTCTGTGATCGATTTAATATTTGCTTTAGCATTATGTATTACAAAAAATAATGAAATTATAATTGTTTGTATTAGTATTTTTTTCATCTTAATTTAAATATTTTATTTAATTCTAACAAAGATTTTTTAATTTTATCATTCTTAATATTAGTTATCTGCTTAATATTTTTGCTTTTTGTCGCATTATTTATTTTATCTTCTTTAATTTTTTCAAACTCACCTTCAAAAGTCTTTAATTTTATATCATCAACTACATTATAACCAAAAAATATATTCATTTTTTTTATAATTTCTTTTTTAGAGTATTCAAGATCTACTTCATTTCCTCTTTTGACCATTATGTTTAAACAGCTTCCATTTAATTTAGAATTTTTAAATGATCTTGGATAGGATACATTAAATAAATCTTTGCCAACAAGAAATTTCCAATTATCCAAAGTATTTGAATAAATTTGACCTTTTTTATTCAATATTCTTTTTGCTTCTTGGGGCAAAGTATCTTTAAAAGATCTTAATCCTTGAACAGATTTAGTTCTCTGCTTAGTATTATATTTAAAATTCATATGACAAGTCAAAACATACCAAATAAAATTTTGAATTGGTACGATAATAATAAAAGAGACCTTCCTTGGCGAAAAAAAGTCTCTAGAACTCAAAAAGAATATTTTACGCTAGTCAGTGAATTTATGTTGCAGCAAACTCAAGTGAAGACTGTAATACCATATTTTGAAAATTTTATTTCTAAAATCCCAGATTTAAAAAGTTTATCAAGAGTTAGAGATGCTAAATTGATGAAATGTTGGGAAGGATTAGGGTATTATTCAAGAGCCAGAAATCTTAAAAAATCAGCAAAACAAATTATAAATGAATTTAAGGGCCAGCTTCCAAAAAATAAGGACGATTTAAAATCACTACCTGGAATAGGCGATTATACATCTAATGCAATTATGGCAATTGCATTCAATAAAAAAATAATTCCTTTAGATGGAAATGTTGAAAGAGTTTTAAAAAGAGTATTTTATTTAAAAAAAGAAAAAGAAATTTCTAAAGAAAATTTACACCAAAAAAAAATTTTTTTTGGAGAAACAATTAGAGCTAGTGATTATGCTCAAGCTATAATGGAAATAGGCGCATTAATCTGTAAACCGTCCAACCCACTCTGTTATCAATGTCCTATCTCAACAAATTGCAAATCCTTTAAAAAAAATGACTTTGAAATAATTAAAATAAATACATTTAATAAACAAAAGTATTTTGAAGCAAATATTTTTCAAAATAAGCAGAATAATTACTATCTTTTAAAAAACAGAAAATTTAACTTTTTAAAAGATATGCCTATATTCCCCATGAATGAAATACCCAAGACAAAATTTAAAAATCATTTAGGAAAAAGGATCAATATCAAAATGTCAAATATGGATATGAAAATTGCAATTAATATGAAAAATAATTTACCAGAAAAGAGCGATGGATTTTTTATTAATATTAAAGATTTAAGCAATTGGACTTTACCTTCGTTTACAAAGAAAATACTTAATACTATCAAATAAATTTAATGAAAAAAATTGCAATCATTGGTGGAGGGATATCAGGCTTATATTTTGCAAATCTTTTAAATAATGAAAAAGATTTTGAATATAAGATATTTGAAAAAAAAGATAATTATAATTTCCTTGAAGGTTATGGAATTCAATTATCAGTAAATAGTATAAAATTATTAAATAATATAGGATTTAAAAATTTACCTGCATCTGAAGTTAGCTTTCCGTCAAAAGTGAATCTCATACAAGCAAATAATTCCAAAAAAATTTGCGATATAGACCTTACACAATTTAATGATTCATTAAATCGATACACTACCTTAAAAAGATCAACATTATTAAAATTTTTATTTCAAAACATCCCACAAAAAAAAATAAAATTTAATTCAAATATAACAAAAGTAGATAATTCTAATAGCATCAGAATTTCTTTTGGAGATAATAAAAATGAAGAATTCGATTACTTAATTATTTCGGACGGTATTTTTTCAAAAACGAGGTCACTAATTTTTAATGAAAGCATATATCCAAAATATAATCTTAATGTTGCACTGCGAGGTAAATTAAATGGTGATTATGGTAGTGATATTTCAATATATATGGGATCAAATAGTCACTATGTGATCTACCCAGTAAATCAAAATAATGAATACAATTTTGTAGCTATTATAAAAAAAAAATTATCCTCAGATGAATTGCAAAATCATGATTTATTCAAATCTGAAGAATTTTTAGCATCGTTAGTATCAGGTTTACAAAAAACATCGCAAATAAGCTCAAAAAATTTAAGTGAATTGAAATCATTTCCTGTTCACGTTAGCAGCGAATTTCCAAGTCTAAATAAAAAAAATATATTTTTGTCAGGCGATGCTTTATTTACATTCCCTCCATCATTTGCTCAAGGAGCTTCCCAAAGTATTGAAACTGCAAACGATATATTAAAAAGTATTTTAAGTGGCACAAATGAATTTTATCAAGAAAGGATTCGTAGTATTTCTTCTATAAATAATAAATCAAAATTAAACCATTTTACATTTCACTTATCAAATCCCATCAATATTTTTATTAGAAATAAAATTTTGAAATATCTCTCAAAAAATAAAAAATTTCTTGAAAATTATTTGGGTAAAATTTACAGAGCTTAATTTGCAGGCCTTAATCTTTGTCTCAAATCATCAATCGGCTTTAAAGAATTTCCAGATTTATAATGCCAAAATGTCCATCCGTTACAACTTTCTGCACCAATAATTTTTGCTGCAACTTTATGGATTGAGCCCTCTGATTGTTGATATTTGATACTTCCATCCACCATAATTTTAGCATTTACTTTTTTCTTTTGATCATAAATTTCTGTTCCAGGTTTAATTAAGCCCATTTCAACTAATGATCCAAAAGGAATTCTTGGTTTTGATCTATTATTTTGAAGTGTATCTAGATATTCATCTTTTATAATATCTGTATTGTTTAATCTTTTTCTTGTAGCATCAAAATAATTTTTTTCCTTTTCAATTCCAAAATATTTTCTACCTAATTTTTTAGAAACAACAGCCGTGGTACCTGATCCTAAAAATGGATCTAAAATAAAATCATTTTTATTTGATGAGGCTAATATTATTCTATGGAGTAACGCTTCTGGTTTTTGAGTGGAATGGACTTTTTTTCCATTGTTTTTTAATCTTTCTTTGCCATTACAGATTGGAAGGTTCCATGTAGATCTCATTTGGAGGTCATCATTCAAGCATTTTAATGATTGATAATTGAAAGTGTATTTCGACCCCTCACTTTTTGATGCCCAAATAAGTGTTTCATGTGCGTTAGTAAACCTTGTTCCCCTAAAATTTGGCATTGGATTATTTTTATTCCAAATTACATCGTTTAGTATCCAAAAACCTAAATCTTGGATTGTAGCACCCACTCTAAAAATATTGTGATAACTACCTATTACCCAAATCGATCCATTCTTTTTTAAAATTCTCTTACATTCTTTTAACCAATCAAAAGTAAATTCATCATAACTTTTAAAACTTTCAAATTGATCCCATTTATCGTCTACAGCATCTACTTTAGATGTATCCGGTCTACTTAATTCTTTTTTTAATTGAAGGTTGTAAGGGGGATCAGCAAAAATAAGATCAAAAGTTTCATCAGGAATTTTTTTTAATTCCTCTAAACTATCTCCATTAATAATTTTGTTTTTTAAAGTTTGATTACTCATTTTTTAATTATGAATTAGACTCCAGAGTAGAGTCTCCGTCAACCTGAGATTGAATTATTTTGAGTCTACTTGTTACTATTTTTTTCTGTGACTCAATATGTTGTGTATTGGATTGAATGTTTTTCGATGAAATCTAGTTACTCCATATTTTCTAATAGCATTAATGTGATCTCTAGTTCCATAACCAGCATTTAAATCCCATTTATATTTTTTAAAACTTTCTGACATTTTGAGCATCAGTTTATCCCTTGAAACTTTTGCAATTATTGATGCTGCTGATATTTCTTTAATTTTTTGGTCTCCTTTAATTATTGTTTTAATAAGATAATTACTTAATTCTGGTGATTTATTCCCGTCAATAAGTACTAAATTAGGTTTAACTTTTAGTTTTTTTATAGCTCTTTTCATGGCTAATAGACTAGCACTTAAAATATTTAGTTTTTCTATTTCCTTTACTGAGGCAGATCCTATTGCCCAAGTAGAATTTTTTTTTATAAATTTTGCTAATTTTTCTCTCTCAATCTTAGTTAACTTCTTTGAATCTTTGATCTCTTTCTTTCTAATATTTTTTTTAAGAATAACAGCTGCAGCATACACTGGACCAATTAAACTTCCTCTACCAACTTCATCAACTCCAGCTATAATTTTTCTCATTAAGTAATAAAAAAATGATATAAAAGTATTCCAATTATCAAACCTTTAATAAAAGTAATCCATAATAATCCATAATTTGAAAGATTAAATTTTTCTCTCCACCAATTTATATATTTTTTATGTATTTCTATCATCGTAAAATTAGGCTGATATTCTTAATTCATCAATTTTCTTTCTGATTTGTTTTAAATCAGTCCAAGAATATTTTTTTTGTTCAGCTTGCCTTAATAAATATGCTGGGTGAAATGTGATCATTGTCAAGTATGTTTTATTATGAATGATTAAATCTTTCCAAACACCTCTTTCTTTTGAAATTTTTATCTTAGATCCAAAAAGTGATTCCATGGCTGTACTACCCATCAGAATTAAAATTTTAGGATCAATAATTGAAATATGTTTTCGAAGAAAATTTGAATATCTATTAATTTCTGAAGGTTCAGGCTTTCTGTTATTTGGTGGTCGATAGTTAACTACATTGGTAATATAAATATTATTTCTTTTTATTTGAATAGCCTCTAACATTTTATTCAATAATACCCCAGCGTCTCCCACAAAGGGCTTTCCTTGCTCGTCTTCTTTTTGGCCTGGACCTTCACCGATTATCATAATTTTACTTTCGGAGTTCCCATCAGCAAATACTAGTTGCGTAGCATTATTCTTCAGTTCACAATTATCTATATTTTCGATTTCATTCTTTAATTCTAAAAGAAGTTTTTTTTTATCTTCTAGCTGTGGTTTAATTTTAAGTCTGTTAATTGGCTTATCGTTAAATATATATTCAATTTCATTTGAGTTAAGATTTTCAAGGTTTAATATGTCATTTTGATTTTTGAGATTTAAAGTCATAAATTTAAATATGAAAATTTTATTAGTAATTTTATCATTTTTAGCACTGCAGACCAGTACATATTCAAGTACTTCTGAAGATAATAAATTCAATCAAAAGTATCTCTCTAATTATTTTTCTGCTTTAGTTTCATCAGGTAATCAAAAAAATGAGGCAGCACTTGATTATTTTAATTCATCTAAATTTCTTATCCAAAAACATGATAATTTTTTAAAAAAGTATGTATTTTCACTAGTTTTAAATGGACAAGTTAAAAAAGGAATAGACCAAATAAAAATTTCAAAAAATGATATTAATTCAAATATCTTTGAGCTTAACCTTCTCCTTTTAGTTGATAGCTTTAAGAAAAAAGATTTTAAACAAGCCAATAAAAGAATCAAAGAATTTCAAATGGACAAAGATGATGGAACTTACGAATACGTAATTTACAAAATTTTAAAAGATTTTAATTATCTGTTTATT
>JACWEE010000024.1 GCA_014653665.1 Pelagibacterales bacterium SAG-MED34
TAAATAAGTTTTCAAATGAAATTAACACTCACTCAAAGATGCTTTACAATCAGGATTTAAGACCAGATGAATTTGAAGTACCTGATCTTGGCTATAAAATAAAAGATGCAGACATAATGATAGCAGCCATAACAAGCTGCACTAACACTGCAAATCCAAAAAATGTAATCGCAGCAGGTTTGGTTGCAAAAAAATTAGTTGAACTAGGTTTAAAAAAAAAGAATAAAGTAAAAACATCTTTTGCACCTGGCAGTAAGGTTACAGCAGAAATATTAAATAGATCTGGTTTACAAAAATATTTAGATCAATTAGGTTTTAATGTAGTAGGTTTTGGATGTACAACTTGCAATGGCAGCTCAGGACCTTTAGATGAGAACTTAGCAAATACTATTGAGAAAGAAAAAATTTTTTCAGTTGCAGTACTTTCAGGAAATAGAAATTTCCAAGGTAGAATACACCCTAATATAAGAGCTTCATATTTAGCATCACCTGCATTGGTGGTACTATTTTCTATAACAGGTAACGTCAAAATTAATCTTTTAAAAGATAGTTTAGGAAAAAGTAAAAATGATGAAAATATTTTTTTAAAGGACGTTTGGCCTTCAAATATAGAGGTAGATAAAATAGTTAATGAGTTTTACAAAGCAGAAACGTTTAGAGAAAAATACGATCAGGTGTATCAAGGTGGAAGTCTATGGGAAAATTTAAATGTATCAAATTCTGAAGATTATAATTGGCCAGATAGTACTTATATAAAAAAACCACCATATTTAAATCATGCAGAAAATAATCAAATAAAAGACATCGAATTAGCCAGACCAATTGTATTACTAGGCGACTCTGTCACTACAGATCATATTTCTCCCTCTAGCGTAATAACAAAAGGAACAGCAGCTTGGGATTACTTAACAAACCTTGGATTAGATTCAAAAGACTTTAATAATTACTTAACTCGAAGAGCTAATCATGAAATTGTAGAAAGGTCTACCTTTGCTAGTTTAAGATTAAGAAATTTAATGGTTCCTAATCAAGAAGGGAGTTTTACCGTTAAGTATCCTGAAAATAAAGTAATGAGAATTTATGAAGCTGCTATTCAATATAAAAAAGACAAAAAAGAAATTATAGTTATAGCTGGAGAAAATTATGGGTGTGGATCTTCAAGAGATGTGGCTGCAAAAGGACCTTTATTAATTGGTGTAAGAGCAATAGTTGCAAAGGGATTTGAAAGAATTCATAGATCAAATTTAATTGGCATGGGATTGCTCCCTTTAGAATTTGAAAATGGACAAGGTATCAATGAACTTAAGATTGAAAGTTCAGATCAGTTTAGCTTATTAGGGTTAAATGATATTACAAATGAAAATAAAAAAGTACTTATGAAAATACATAAACAAACAGGTGATATAATTGAAGTTACACTTAATGCTAGATTAGATGTTCCAGAGGAAGTAAATTTTTGGAAAAATGGTGGGATTTTACCTACAGCTTATAAGGAGGCTTAAGATTAATGACACAAAGATGGATCAAGGCTACATATTATAGAGGTGGAACGAGTAAAGGTGTTTTCTTTCAAAAGAAAGATTTACCTACCTCAAATCAAGATGAATTAAATGATTTATTTTTAAAAGTGATTGGAAGTCCAGACTCTAATAAAAGACAGCTCAACGGAATGGGTGGTGGAGTATCATCAGTTTCTAAGTGTGTAATAATAAGTCCATCAGATCGAGATGATGCAGATGTTGATTATAACTTTATTCAAATTGCTATAGATAAACCTATTGCCGAATGGAATAACAATTGTGGTAATTTATCAGGAGCAGTTGGGCCCTATGCAGTTCAAGAAGGAATAATCAAAGCAAAAGAAGGTGAAAATAAAATAAGGATTTACCAAGTCAATACTGATAAAATCATACATTCAACTTTTAATGTTAAGGATGGAAAACCATTAATTGAAGGAGACTATTCGATTGCTGGAGTTCATGGCACTGGATCAAAAGTAAGATTAGACTATCTTGAGCCTGGAGGTTCTGGAACAGGAAAACTTCTTCCTACAGGGAATGTAATTGATGAAATAGAAATAAAAGATTTTGGTAAAATCAAAATTAGTATAATTGATGCTGCAACACCCCTTGTATATTTGCTTGCAGAGGATATTGGTTTAAAAGGCACTGAAACTCCAGATGAACTTGATGCACAAGTTGATAAAATGAATTTAATACAAAAAATAAGACGTAAAGCTGCATATATTGTTGGTTTATCAAAATCAGAGGATGAAGCACCGATGAATACGCCTAGAATTGGAATTGTAACTTCTCCAAAAGATTATGTTAGTTTAGATGGAACAAAAATTAATTCAAACGATCAGGACATTACAACTAGAATGTTTTCGATGGAAAAGACTCACAAAGCAATAATGGGCACCGCTGGAGTAAACATCGGTGTTGCAGCCGCTATTGAGGGCACTATAGCAAATAATGTGAAAAGAAAAGATTCTAACCCAATGGAACTAAGAGCTGGAAACCCATCAGGAATAATGACAGCAGGAGCTGTTATTGAGAGTAAAGATGGAAAGCCTTTTGCAAAATCTGCTATTTTTTACAGAACCTTCAGACCACTTATGCGTGGTGAGGTTTTGATCTAAGAAATTCTTAAATCTCCACTTATTTGAGTTCTGTGCATAACGCGTCTGGTATTTGAATTAAAGGAATCTCTTTTGTGTAAAACAAAGAGATTTTTCCACATCAGTACTTCATTATTTTGCCATCGATGGGTAAAAGTATATTTTTTTTGAGTGGCATGCGCCCACAATTCATTAAGCAACTTGTCACTTTCATCTATTGTCATTCCAACTATATAGGCATGTGGTCTTCTACCAAGAAAAAGTGATTTTTTTTGCGTGCTGGGATCTTTAAAAATAATAGGATGTTTGGCTCCCGGTGTCAGAGATGGATCAATATTTTCTTCAAAACCTTTTCTTAATTGTCCAGCACTATTGTGTGATGCGTCGTGAATTAAAAGTTTATCTTTTATTTTTTCAATTAAACTCCCTGGCATATCTTCGTAAGCTTCAATCATATTAGAAAAATGGGTATCACCCTGGTCTTTTGGAACCTCTAGGGAATATAATATTGCTCCTTTTGGAGGAATTTCATTGTAAGTCATATCTGCATGCCAGGTAGCCTCACCATCACCAAGGATACCTATTGGTTTTCCTTTTTCTTTTACATTTGAAATTACATTTATTTCTGGATGATCAGGTGAAAAATTTATTCCGTAAGGATTTGGCGCAGGCAAATCTAAATTACCAAAGTATTTGCTAAATTTTATTAATTGTAGATCATTTAATTCTTGATTTTTGAAAATTAAAACCAAATTTTCATCCCATGCTTTTTGAATAAACTCAATTTGGTCTTTATTTAAATCCTCTGATAAATCAATATTTTTGATTTCTGCAGCTAGTGTTTTGTTACTTTTAATTAGATTCATACAAATTTAGATCACATAACTTAACCAGCTCATTAATTTTAAAATCTTTATGCAAAATTAATTCAATAAGGTCATCGGTTTGCGATGTTTTAAAAACTGAAAATAATCTTTTAGATTTTGCAATAATATCTTTTTCCTCCATAGGATTATCTGGAGTGCCTCGAACAGACTTTGCGTGATAAAATAATTTTTTATCATTATTCAATATAATTGTTATTTTAGATTGCCTTTCTGGTCTAGCAATAGCCAATTCCTCACTTGAAATCGATTTAATTTTTTTTCTTAAACTAACTACTTCTGGATTATTAAATAATTTTTCATCGTGAGCTTCTTCATATCCCATAGTTTTTTTTATTAAATGAACAGCGATTAAATGTTGTGCACTAATAGATGGAATTTCTCTATCATTGACAATGTGAAAACGGTCAGCTGGTATTTCTACCGTCAATTCTTTTATGTCTTTGTAACTAAAATCATTATTTTGAAGTAAGTACTCTATTGCATCCATCATGGATTGAATTGGAGATCCTACCGACCATTTTTTAAGTGATGCATTATCAATTTCAAAATTTTCACCCAGTTTTTCATTTAACAGTTCGGGTTTAGCATTATGAGCAAAGCCTTCATGAAATCCTCTTTCTCCTAAGATTGGATCTCTTACAGAGGTAAAATTTTCTCTAGCTAATAATGCTGAGTAAATAGCATTTCTAGATGTCATTCCAGAGAACACGAATGCTTTTTCAATATGATCAGGATCTCTATTCCAGCATGCTAGACCTGATGCTTGCTGGACTGTGTATGAAATAAGATAATTGCACTGCTCGTGTGTTAATTTTAATAAAGCTCCAGCAGAGGCAGCACTTCCAAAAATGGGTCCTATGCTATGAGTTGCAAAGATACTTGTCTTAGGTGTTTTGTATCCAAGGCTGGTTGTAAACCTAACACCAATATCATAACCCAACGCAATCCCTTTGATAATTTCATCACTAGCTAAATTTTCTTTCTCAGCAATTGCTAATGTTGTTGGAATTATTGCACAACCTGGATGAAATCTACCTTTGGTATGTGAGTCATCTGTTTCGTTAGCATGAGCTGCCATCCCATTTGAAAATCCTGCATTAATTGCAGAAACTTTTAAATTATTACCTAGCAGTGTAGCTTCCTCCACTCCACCTTGTTTTTTTGAAAAATTAAAACCCTTTTGCCCTGGAGGTAAAAGTCTTCCAGTAAGGATAGACACAATTGCATCTAACAAATGAAATCGCGTTTTAGTTTGAGTTTTTTCAGGCAGATTATTACTTAGAGCAGAGGAAATATATTTTGTTAGATCTTCCTGTATTTTCATTAGAAAATACCTTTTATATTATTTTTTTTTAAGTCTAAATGTTTTTCTTTACAGACAATATTCAAAGTCTTTACTTCATTTGGTTTTAATTTTTCTAAATTACCAATCAAATTTAGAAATCTATTCTCTTCTTTTTTTGAAATTATATTATTATTTAAAATTTTCATTTTATTGATGTATTCATCTCTTCCAAAAGGGGTTTCTCCATTTGGATGAGCATTAGCAAATTCTATTTGATCAATTATTTTTACTCCATTCATAAGCTCTATCTCTACTTTTGCTCCCTGTGCTTTTTTTAGAGGGTTGGGTTCATCATAATATTTTTTATTCCAACTTTTACTTTCAAAAGTTTTTATTTTTCTCCATAATTTAATTGTATCAGGTTTATTTTTTCTTCTTTTAGAATAGCTTTTTTCATGATGCCAAAATCCGTCTTCTAAAGCGACTGCAAAAATGTACATCGCTGAATGGTCTAAGGTTTCTCTAGAAGCCTTGGGGCTATATTTTTCATTATCATTGCTACCACTCCCCATAACAATATGGGTATATTTCTTTGAATAAATATTTATTTTTTTTATTTGTTTTGTATCTTTAATTTTTGTTCTCATCTTAAATGCTAAATCAATCAAAGAATTTCCATGATAACCTGCTGAATGTTCTTTTGTGAATGTTCCTAAGATCCCGCTACGTGGTTCATTTTTTTCTGGTAAATTAATTTTTATATTTTTATTTTCTTTTTCTAATAAAATTGAAATAATTCCATAGTCACCCTCCCAAACTGGGCTTGGTGAGGTGTCACCTCTAATTGCTCTATCAATCGCATCTATGGCATTTTTACCAACTAACCCAGGAGCATAAGCTTTCCAGCTAGACAAATTTCCTTTTCTTCCTTGTCTCGTAAAAATAGACGTGTGCGCACTCCATTGAATTGCTTGATAAATAGTTTCTGCATCCAATTTTAAAAGTTTACCAAGCCCGCTAGTAATTGCTGGACCTAGATGCCCAACATGATCAATTTTATTAGGATTAAGTGCAATTGACATCGATAACCTCAATTGAGTTTCATAACTAGTTGCAATAGCCTTAATCAAATCTTTACCGTTACAATTTCTTTGTTGAGCAACTGCTAAAATAGTTGGTATGCAATCTCCAGGATGACAGGTTTCTTTAGCCATTATATTATCATGAAAATCTAGCTCTCTCACAGCCACTGCGTTTGCCCAAGCTGCCCACTGACAATCAAATTTTTTCTTTGAATTAAGACCAATTAAAGTTGCACCATATTTATTTTCAAATTGCATCGCTTGTGCTCTTGCAATTTTAACTGCTTCCCTATTTAAAGCAGCAACCGCAACACCGGTGTTATCAATAATACGATTACCCACCATATCAATTATGTCTTTATTTAAATTCCAATCTTTAGAAGCCATCTTTGCAATTAACCAAGCAAGATGTTTTTTTTTACCTATTTTTTTTCTAGGTTTTTGAACTCTAACTGAATGTGTTTTCATAAGTTAACTTAATAAATGAATTATGTTTCATAATATGAAATGACATTTTACATATTGAACTTAAGTCTATTAATGTGTTAACGTTTGTCAATTTTAATAAACTAATAAGAGGGAGAACTTATGTTCAAAAATAACTTAAAAAAGTTTTTTGCTTTCTTTTCTTTATTCGCTCTTACTTACACATCAATAGCAAGTACTTCAGTTGTTGCGGAAACTTTCGCTACTAAAGAGTGTGATCCAATTCAAGTTGTTATTCACGCTTCTTATGGTGGTGGAACAGACACGACTGCTAGAATGATGTCAATCAGATCTAGAAGAACTCTAAAAGCTGATATGCAAATCGTAGGTAAAAGAGGTGGATCAGGAGCAAAAGCTCAAAACTATACTTTAACACGACCAAAAGATGGTTGTACAATTATGGCTTTAACAGAGTCACATTTATACACAATGGCTAGAGGTAAATCTGACATGAAGATCGATGATCTTGTTGGAGTTGCTAGAGCTATGGAAGAACCAACTTTTATAGTTGTTAATGCAAAAAATAAAGAGTTAAGCACTATCAAGAAGTTTATCAAAAGATCAAAAGAAAAACCGATCATAACTGCGATAGCTTCTATTGGTGGTACTGAGCACATTGGAATGTATAACTATTCCACGGTTGCTGATGTTCCATTTAAAGCTGTTTCGTTTGGTTCTGGAGCTCAAAGTTTACAAGCTTTAGCATCTGGAAAAGTTGAAGCATCTTTGTTGAACCCGTCAGAAGCTGCAGCTTTAATTGAAGATAAAAAAATTAAAGCAATTCTTTTGTTACATGACAAAAAAATGGCAGACTATCCAAAAGTGCCAACTTCATATGAAATGGGTCACGAAGTTAAAGTTGTGACTACAAGAGGATATGCTGTACTTAAAGGAACGCCTCAAGATAGAATTGATGCGCTTTCTAAAGGTATGGTTAAAGCTATGAAGCACGACACTTTCGCAAATTATCTTAGAGGTGCGTCTCTAGACCCTGCAACTAGCCCAGCTGGTACAGAGGTTTGGGATAAGCAACTTAAAGAAAATTATGCAAAAGCTGCTGAGGCATTAAAAGGATTAGGTTTAACTAATTAATGTCCGAAGAAAAAAAATCACATAACTTTGCGCCCAGTACTTTGGGCGCAGGTTTTGTTCATAAAAAAGATTTAATTTTAGCAATCATACTGGTTGCTTTTGGGGCTTTCATGTATTACGAAGCTGGAAAATTTCCAGAAGCCCCAGCTATTTTAGGAGATACTTTAAATGCAGATGTATTTCCAAAAATGCTAATCACAATATTATTTATTCTTGTTGCAATCATACCCTTTGAATTCAAACTTACTCCAGCAAAGATAGCTAAAATAGATAAAGATAGAGGTGATAAAACTCCCCCAATTACTTGGATATCTATTTTATTGTTGCTTACTATAGTATCTTTTGCTGAATTTTTAGGAGCAGTGGTAACAATGTTTATCACTTGTTTATTGCTACCTTTAGTATGGGGAGAAAGAAACTATATAGCTGTAGCTATTTATTCAGTCGTATTCCCAGGTTTTGTTTATTTATTATTTAATAAGTTGCTAGGCTTGTATTTCAACCCTGGAATATTAGAACTACTAAAATAAAGGACCTATTATGGAAGATGTAATTAGAGGATTTGTACTATTAATGGAGGTGCAAAACCTTCTATTAATTTTTGGTGGAGTTTTAGTTGGAGTATTAGTTGGTGCTTTGCCCGGTTTAAGTTCACCAATGGCTATT
>JACWEE010000025.1 GCA_014653665.1 Pelagibacterales bacterium SAG-MED34
TTGTTACATAGGAATAAAATGCTTGCGGAATTTTTAAAAGATTATCTACCGATAATATTATTTTTGATAATAGCTTTAGGCTTAAGTCTTGCTTTTGTTGCAATTAATTATATTGCTGCTCCAAGCAAACCTGATCCTGAGAAACTTTCAGCTTATGAATGTGGTTTTGAACCTTTCAATGACTCTAGGATGGAATTTGATGTCAGATTTTATTTAGTTGCAATATTATTTATAATATTTGATTTAGAAATTGCATTTCTATTCCCATGGGCGATTTCACTTGGTGAAATCGGTTTATATGGGTTCTGCTCAATGATGTTATTTTTATTTATTTTGACTGTTGGATTTATTTATGAGTGGAAAAAAGGTGCCTTAGATTGGGAATAAAATGAATCTACAAGATAAAAAAAAAGATATACCAGAGGAGTTTAAACAATTAGCTCAAGATTTTAGTGATAACGGTTTTATAACAACATCACTGGACAATCTTGTAAATTGGGCAAGAACTGGTTCATTGCATTGGATGACATTTGGATTAGCTTGTTGTGCAGTTGAAATGATGCAAACATCTATGCCAAGATATGACCTTGAAAGATTTGGTGCAGCACCAAGAGCATCACCACGTCAATCAGATGTGATGATAGTAGCAGGAACGCTAACAAATAAAATGGCTCCTGCATTAAGAAAAGTTTACGACCAAATGCCTGAACCTAGGTATGTAATATCTATGGGAAGTTGCGCAAATGGTGGGGGCTACTATCATTATTCATATTCTGTAGTAAGAGGATGTGATCGAGTAGTACCTGTTGATGTATATGTTCCTGGATGTCCTCCTTCAGCTGAGGCATTACTTTACGGGATTTTACAATTACAGAAAAAAATTAGAAATAAAGGTTCTTTAGAAAGATAATAATGAAAAATCTTCAGGACTTGGAAAAGTTTATAAACTCTGAATTAACGTCTAAAGTAAATAATTCATTCATAAAGCATGATAACATTTATATAAACATAGACCATGATGAATTGATCGATGTTATTTCTTTTTTAAAAATTAATAAAGAAACTAAATTTAGACAGTTAATCGAAATTACAGCTGTAGATTACCCAGAAAATGAAAATAGATTTAAGATGGTTTATCTCCTATTAAGTCATGAATATAATCAAAGAATTATTATTGATTATTCAATCAAAGAAAACGATGTAATTGCATCATTAACTTCGATATTCCCCGCAGCAAATTGGATGGAAAGAGAAGTGTTTGATATGTACGGGTTAAACTTCAAAAATCATCCTGATTTGAGAAGAATTTTAACGGATTATGGTTTTGAGGGGCATCCTTTAAGAAAAGATTTTCCTCTTACAGGGCATAATGAAGTTCGTTATAGCGAAGAACAAAAAAAAGTGATCTATGAACCTGTAAAATTAGAACAAAATTACAGAAATTTTGATTATGAGAGTCCATGGGAAGGAACAAAATACATTAAAGAAATCAAAAAAAGCTAATGGCAAAAGAAAAAAAAACATTAAACCTAAATTTTGGACCACAACACCCTGCAGCTCATGGAGTTTTAAGATTAATACTTCAATTAGATGGAGAGGTTGTTGAAAAAGCTGATCCTCATATAGGCTTATTACATAGAGGCACAGAGAAGCTAATAGAAAGCAAAACATATATACAGGCTGTCCCATATTTTGATCGTCTAGATTATGTTGCACCAATGAACCAGGAACATGCATTTGCTTTAGCTATAGAAAAAATTCTCAAAATTGAAGTTCCTTCTAGAGCAAAATATATAAGAGTAATTTTCTGTGAAATAGGAAGAATATTAAGCCACATATTAAATGTAACTACTCAAGCAATGGACGTAGGAGCGTTAACACCTACTTTATGGGGATTTGAGGAACGAGAAAAATTAATGGGATTTTATGAGAGAGTATCCGGGTCAAGGTTGCACGCTAATTACTTTAGAGCAGGCGGAGTACATAAAGATCTGCCTGTTGGACTTGATAGCGACATCGATGAATTTTGTGAAAAATTTCCAAAAATTATTGATGATTTAGAAACTTTACTTACTGATAACAGAATATTTAAACAGAGAAATGTAGATATCGGAGTCGTATCAAAACAAGATGCATTGGATTATTCTTTTTCTGGAGTAATGTTAAGAGGTTCTGGTGTGGCTTGGGATTTAAGAAGAAGTCAACCTTACGATTGTTATGACGATTTGGAATTTAAAATTCCTATTGGAAAAAATGGGGATTGTTATGATAGATATCTCTGCAGAATTGAAGAAATGAGAGAAAGTGTAAAAATTATTAAACAATGTTTACAAAACATTCCAAAAGGGCCAGTTAAAACAGAAGACGGAAAAATTTCTCCTCCACCTAAGAAAGAACTTAAACAGTCTATGGAGGCTTTAATCCATCATTTTAAGTTATTTACAGAGGGATATAGAGTTGAGAAAGATGAAATATATACAGCTGTTGAGGCACCTAAAGGAGAATTTGGTGTCTATCTAATTTCAGATGGATCAAGCAAACCATATAAATGTAAGATCAGAGCTCCTGGATTTACCCATCTTCAAGCTATGGATTATTTAATAAAAGGACATATGCTTGCTGACGTACCTGCAGTCTTAGGTTCAATGGACATTGTTTTTGGAGAGGTCGATAGATGAGTATAAAAAAAATTCATAAAGAACAGCCTGAAACTTTTAAATTTAATGATAAAAGTATGGAGGCTGCAAATAAAATAGTTTCTAATTATCCCGATGGGAAACAACAGAGTGCGGTTATGGCATTGCTGTATATTGCTCAAAGGCAAAATGATAATTGGATACCACTACAAGCAATGAAATATATAGCTAAATTTTTAGACATGCCTTATATAAAAGTTTATGAAGTGGCGACTTTTTATTCAATGTATAATCTGTCACCAGTTGGTAAATATTTTTTTCAAGTTTGTACCACAACACCTTGCATGCTTAGAGGTGCGTATGATTTAGTAAAAGTTTGTAAAAACAAAATATCTGAAAAAGAAAATGTATTATCTAGCGATGGAAAAATTTCATGGATGGAAGTTGAATGTTTAGGTGCGTGTGTTAACGCTCCAATGATGCAAGTTAATGAAGATTATTATGAAGATTTGAATGATAAAAAACTTGAAGAAATAATTGAGACGATATACAAAAATAAAATTCCTAAACCAGGATCTTATTCTGGAAGAATAAATGCAGAACCAGTTAATAATCGTAAAACTTTATTAGGTAACAAAAATGCTTAAAGACGAAGATAGAATATTTCAAAATTTATACAATGACAGTGGTGCAGATATTGAGTCTGCTAAATTAAGAAATGATTGGAATGGAACAAAAGAAATTTTAGAAAAAGGAAGAGAGTGGATAATCAACGAAGTTAAATCTTCTGAACTTAGAGGACGTGGTGGAGCTGGTTTTCCAACAGGTCTAAAATGGTCATTTGCACCTAAAGAGGTGGGGTCTAGACCGCATTATTTAGTTATCAATGCTGATGAGTCAGAACCTGGAACATGTAAAGATAGAGATATATTAAGATTTGAACCTCACAAATTAATAGAAGGATGCTTAATCGCTTCTTATGCAGTTAATGCCCATAAATGTTATATTTATATTAGAGGTGAATATTTTAATGAAGGGCAAAAACTTCAAACTGCTATTGATGAAGCATACAAAAATAATTTAATTGGCAAAAACGCATTAAACTCAGGATGGGATTTAGATATTTATATTCATTATGGTGCTGGTGCATACATTTGTGGAGAGGAGACGGCATTACTTGAAAGTCTGGAAGGAAAAAAAGGACAACCAAGATTAAAGCCACCATTTCCTGCATTAATTGGTTTATATGGATGTCCTACTATAATTAATAATGTTGAAACTGTTGCAGCTGTTCCTACAATTTTAAGAAGAGGTGCAAAATGGTTTAGTTCACTTGGTAGACCTAAAAATACAGGAACAAAAATTTATTGTATTTCTGGAAATGTCAATAATCCATGTAATGTTGAGGAAGAAATGGGAGTTCCACTTAAAGAATTGATTGAAAACCATGCTGGAGGTGTAGTTGGTGGATGGGATAATCTCAAAGCAGTAATACCCGGTGGTTCTTCAATGCCAATGTTACCTAAAGAAATATGTGACAACATGAAAATGGATTTTGATGCATGTGTTGAAAATAAAACAGGACTAGGAACAGCTGGAATTGTTGTAATCAATAATGACCAAGATATTATTAAGTGTATGGCAAGAATAGCCAGATTTTATAAGCATGAAAGTTGTGGTCAGTGTACACCATGCAGGGAAGGGTCTGGATGGATGTGGAGAATGTTGGAAAGAATGGCAGCAGGTGAGGCAACTCCAGATGAAGTAGATATGCTGTTTGATGTAACCAAACAAATAGAAGGACATACAATTTGTGCTTTTGGCGAAGGTTCATCTTGGCCAGTTCAAGGATTAATCAGACATTTTAAAGATGAAATACTTGAAAGAAATAAATTTGATCCAGTCGTTAGAAAACAAAAAAATATTCCATACCTTGTAGATCAACATTTATTAGAAAAGGAAAATGCCTAAATTAAAAGTAAACGATATTGATATTGAAGTTGAAGATGGTTTAACTGTATTACAAGCTTGCGAACAAGCTGGAGCCGAAATACCAAGATTTTGTTATCATGAAAAACTTTCCATAGCTGGAAATTGTCGTATGTGTTTAGTTGAAATGGAAAAGTCACCAAAACCTATAGCATCCTGCGCAATGCCTGCAGCTGAGGGAATGGTTATTAAAACAAATACAGAAAAAGTTGAAAAAGCTAGAAAAGGTGTGATGGAGTTTTTACTTGCCAATCATCCTTTAGATTGTCCTGTTTGTGATCAAGGTGGTGAGTGTGATTTACAGGATCAATCCATGTTTTATGGAATTGATAAATCAAGATTTAAAGAAAATAAAAGATATGTCCCTGAAAAATATATGGGTCCATTAATAAAAACCCAAATGACACGATGTATCCATTGCACTAGATGTATTAGATTTGCTACTGAAGTAGCGGGAGTTCCTGAATTAGGTGCAATCGGACGTGGAGAAAATATGGAAATTACTACATATTTAGAGAAATCTATGGAATCTGAAATGTCAGCAAATGTAATAGACTTATGTCCAGTAGGTGCCTTAACTTCAAAGCCTTATGTTTTTGAGGCAAGACCTTGGGAACTTAAAAAGACTGAAACAATTGATGTAATGGATGCTGTTGGATCTAACATTAGAGTAGATACTTACGACTGGGAAGTAAAAAGGGTTTTACCTAGAATTAATGAGGAAATTAACGAAGAGTGGATTTCAGATAAAACAAGATATGCCTGTGATGGATTAAAAAATCAACGATTAGATACACCACTTATAAAAAATAATGGAAATTTTGAGGAAATAAGTTGGCAAGAAGCATACAAAATAACTAAAGAAAAAATTTCAAAATCATCGCCAGACAAAATAGTTGGTTTGACTGGTGACATGACAAATATGGAAACTATGTTTGCTATTAAAATCTTATTTCAAAAAACTTTAAATTCTAGTTATTTAGATTCCAGATCCAACCATACTTATGTAAATTTTGAAAACAGAAATAATTATTTGTTTAACTCTAGCATAGAAGGGATTGAAGAAAGTGATCTAATATTATTAATAGGCACAAACCCAAGATTTGAGGCAACTATTCTAAATTCAAGAATAAGAAAAACTTATTTAAAAAATAAAACTGAAATATTTTCGTTAGAGGATGTTGGCGATTTAACCTATCCTTACACAGTTTTAGAAAATGATGCAAAAATAATTAATCAAATAATCAAAAATGAACACGATCTTTCAAACAAAATTAATAGCGCAGAAAAACCTTTAATTATCTTAGGTCAATCAATTTTAAACAGTAACAATGGTGCATATGTGTTTGAGGAGTTAAAAAAGTATTTAACTAGTATTAATAAAATTGATGATAATTGGAATTCACTAAATATTTTAGCAACTGATGCATCCGCTGTAGGTTCATATGATTTAGGTATTTTTTCATCAAATAATGGAAGCAATAAAACACTTAAAAAAATTGAAGATAATGAAGCAGAGATTGTTTTTTTATTTGGTCAAGATAAACTGAAATCCAAAAAAAATAATGAGTTTATAATTTATGTTGGAAGTCATGGAGATTTAGGTGCAGGTATGGCGGACCTTATTTTGCCTGGTGCTGCATACACAGAACAAGATGGTTATTTCACAAATTTAGAAGGAACGCTCCAAAAAGCTTATAAAGCATCATATCCACCAGGAGAAGCTAAAGAAGATTGGCAAATAATTAATGAGTTATCATTTGTAATCAGCGGGAAAGCTTTATTTAACAATAAAGAGGATCTAATTAAATCCATGCATGACTATTTAAATAATGAAATAATTAAAAATTTTGAAGTACCTTCATATAATTTAAGTGATGAAAAAATATTAGTTGAGGATATTGATTATTATTATTCTAACACAATTGCTCGTGCATCCAAAACAATGTCCGAATGTAGATACGCAAGAACTAATTTGAAAAAAACTGGAACAGAGGGTTAATGGACTCTTATTTTTCAATATTATTTACTGAAGTTTATAAAATACTCTTTCTCTTGGTTCCTGTTTTGGTATCTGTAGCAATGATAGTTTGGCTTGATAGAAGAGTTTGGGCCTTTGTTCAAAAAAGGAGAGGACCCAATGTTGTTGGCCCGTTCGGTTTATTTCAATCACTAGCAGATGCATTAAAATATATATTTAAAGAAATAATAATACCTGCAAGTTCAAATAAACTTGTGTTTGTATTAGCTCCAGTTGTTACAATGACATTAGCATTAATATCATGGGCTGTAATTCCATTTGGAGAGGATTTTGTTCTAGCTGATATCAATGTTGGTATTTTATATCTTTTTGCCGTTTCATCACTAGGTGTATATGGAATAATTATGGGTGGATGGGCATCCAACTCAAAATACCCTTTTTTAGGTGCAATCAGATCTGCTGCACAAATGGTTTCATACGAAGTTTCAATAGGAGTTATAATAATTAATGTCTTATTATGTGTTGGATCTTTAAACTTAAGCGATATTGTTATGGCACAACAAAATTTATGGTTTGTAATTCCTCTGTTTCCTATGTTTGTAATTTTTTTTATTTCTGCATTAGCAGAAACAAATCGTCCTCCTTTTGATTTACCTGAAGCAGAGGCAGAATTAGTTGCCGGTTATCAAACCGAATATTCAGGAATGATGTATGCTATGTTTTGGTTAGGAGAGTACGCAAATATTCTATTAATGTGTGCTATGGGTTCAGTTTTATTTTTGGGTGGTTGGTTGTCTCCAATAGATATATTCCCATTGAATGCTATTCCAGGTCCATTTTGGTTAATCTTTAAAATATTATTTTTATTTATTTTATTTGCA
>JACWEE010000026.1 GCA_014653665.1 Pelagibacterales bacterium SAG-MED34
CCCGGTAAATCCTTAACTCTTCCACCTCTTATTAAGACAACTGAGTGCTCTTGTAAATTATGACCTGTCACCGTTGGAATTATTTACATGCTTAAATTACATCACTTAGTTGAGGACAAAATACATGCTAGATCAACAGGACCTTACAGTTTAGTTACCCAACAACCACTGGGTGGTAAGGCTCAACTAGGAGGTCAAAGGTTTGGTGAAATGGAAGTTTGGGCTTTAGAGGCATATGGAGCTTCATATACTCTTCAGGAAATACTAACAGTTAAATCTGACGATGTAGCCGGTAGAGTAAAAGTTTATGAAACAATAGTTAAAGGTGAAGAAAACTTTGAGTCTGGAATACCAGAATCATTTAATGTTCTAGTAAAAGAAATCAAGTCATTAGCACTAAATGTGGAGTTAAACTAAATATATGAGTAAAGAATTATCAGATTTGTTTAAATCTTCAGAAATATCTGAAGCTCAAAATTTTAATAGCATTAAAATTACATTAGCTAGTCCAGAAAAAATTAAATCATGGACATTTGGTGAAATTAAAAAACCAGAAACGATTAACTACAGAACTTTTAGACCTGAAAAAGATGGTCTTTTCTGTGCAAGAATATTTGGACCCATAAAGGATTATGAATGTTTGTGCGGTAAGTACAAAAGAATGAAATTTAGAGGAATAATATGTGAAAAATGTGGCGTAGAAGTTACCAAGTCTAATGTAAGAAGAGAAAGAATGGGACACATTAATTTAGCAACACCAGTAGCACATATATGGTTCTTAAAATCATTACCTAGCAGAATATCTCTAGTTGTTGATATGAAACTAAAAGAAGTTGAGAGAGTTTTGTATTTTGAAAATTTTATAGTAATTGAGCCTGGATTAACCAATTTAAAGAAGAACCAGTTATTAGGTGAAGAAGAGCTAATTAAATATCAAGATGAATATGGAGAAGAAGCATTTACTGCTGGCATTGGTGCAGAAGCAATCTTAGAAATTTTAAAATCAATAAACCTTGAAGAAGAAAGAGATTTATTAATAAAAAATATTAAGGAAACAAAATCTAAAGTTAACGAAGAAAGATCAATTAAAAGATTAAAGTTAATTGAATCTTTTATAGAGACTGGGAATAAACCAGAGTGGATGATATTAACTACAGTTCCAGTAATACCACCAGAATTAAGACCTCTTGTTCCTTTGGATGGAGGAAGATTTGCTACATCTGATTTAAATGATTTATATAGAAGAGTAATAAATAGAAATAATAGATTAAAGAGACTAATAGATTTAAAAGCACCAGATATAATTGTAAGAAATGAAAAAAGAATGCTGCAAGAGTCGGTAGATGCACTTTTTGACAATGGTAGAAGAGGAAGAGTAATTACAGGAACTGGCAAAAGACCACTTAAATCATTAGCAGAAATGTTAAAGGGAAAACAAGGAAGATTTAGACAAAATCTTTTAGGAAAAAGAGTTGATTATTCTGGAAGGTCAGTAATTGTTGTTGGACCAGACTTAAAACTTCATGAGTGTGGATTGCCTAAAAAAATGGCACTAGAACTATTTAAACCATTTTTATATGCCAGATTAAATAAATTAGGTTTAGCCTCAACAATTAAACAAGCTAAAAAATTAGTTGAAAGAGAAAGAACCGAGGTTTGGGATGCGTTAGAACTTATAGTTAGAGAGCATCCGGTAATCCTAAACAGAGCACCTACATTGCACAGGCTTGGCGTTCAAGCGTTTGAACCCAAACTTATTGAGGGAAACGCTATTGAATTACATCCTTTAACTTGTGCTGCATTTAATGCAGATTTTGATGGTGATCAAATGGCTGTTCATGTCCCATTAAGTTTAGAGGCACAATTAGAAGCACGAGTATTAATGATGTCTACGAATAATATTTTAAGTCCTTCTAACGGAAAACCTATAATTGTACCAAGTCAGGATATGATACTTGGAATATATTATTTGTCTCAACCACCAGTTCAAACTGAGAGAGTTGATGGATATTTTGTAAATAGCTCTGAAATAGAACACGCACTAGAAACTGGCCAAATCAAAGTTCACTCAAGAATAGTATCAAGGTTTGAGACAGTTGATGAAAAAGGAAACACAAAATTTGAAAAACACATAAGTACAGCTGGAAGATTTTTGCTATCTAATTTAATACCAAAAAATCCAAATAATAAATTTTCATTGGTTGACAGATTATTACCTAAAAAAATTGTTTCAGAAGTAATAGATCATGTATTCAGATTCTCGGGTCAAAAAAGTACTGTAATATTTTGCGATAAATTAAAAGACATTGGATTTAAGCATGCATTTAAGGCTGGTATTTCATTTGGGAAAGATGATCTATTAATACCAGATAATAAAGAGCAACTAATTGATGAAACTAAAAAACTTATTGCAGACTATGAAGGCCAATATGCGGAAGGACTAATTACAAGAGGTGAAAAGTATAATAAAGTTATTGATGCATGGTCTAAATGTACAGATAGGGTTGCATCTGAGATGATGAAAAGAATTTCTGCTACAGAAGTCACAGAGGATGGATTACAAATCAACTCAGTATTTATGATGGCAGATAGTGGCGCAAGAGGCTCAGCAGCACAGATGAAACAATTAGCTGGGATGAGAGGTTTAATTGCTAAACCATCAGGTGAAATTATTGAAACTCCGATTACATCGAATTTTAAAGAAGGTCTTACTGCACTAGAATATTTTAATTCTACTCACGGTGCAAGAAAAGGATTAGCCGATACAGCACTTAAAACTGCTAGTTCAGGATACCTAACTCGAAGATTGTGTGACGTTGCTCAAGATTTAACAGTAACAAAAGTAAAATGTGATAATCCTGGATCAATTGAACTTACCGAGGTTTTAGAAGGTGGGAACATTATGGTGAGTCTTTCAGAAAGATCTCTAGGTAGGGTTACTGCATTTGATGTTAAAAATCCATTAACTGGTGAAGTGATAATTAAAAAAGAGGAAATGATTGACGAAGCAGCTTGTGAAAAAATAGACGCTGCTGGAGTAAAATCATTAAAAGTTTATTCAGTCATGACTTGCAGTTCCAAAGAAGGTGTATGTGCTACTTGCTATGGCAGAGATTTATCTAGAGGGAAAATGGTACACGTTGGTGAAGCGATAGGTATGATTTCAGCCCAATCTATTGGAGAACCAGGAACTCAGCTAACTATGAGAACCTTTCACGTTGGTGGAACAGCCTCAGTTAAGCAGGAGTCTCAAATAGTCTCAAACTCCGAGGGTATTCTAAAAATTGTAAATACAAACCTAATTAAAGACTCAAAAAATAACCAAATAGTAATGGGAAGAAATACAGAAATATCTATAGAAGATGACAATGGTCTTCAAGTAGCATCCTACAAAGTTCCATATGGGTCTAAACTGTTTTTTGAAAATGAGCAAAAAGTAAAAAAAGGTTCTAAAATTTGTGAATGGGATCCGTATACAACTCCTGTTATTGCAGAAAAAGATGGAATTGCTAACTATGTAGATTTAATTGATGGAGTTTCAATTGCAGAAACAGTTGATGATGCTACAGGTATTTCAACTAAAGCTGTTGTTGACTGGAAAACACAATCTAAAAATACTGATCTTAAACCTAGAATTACGTTAAGAGATGAAAAAGGTAACGTTATTAAAAAAGCAGATGATAATGAAGCAAGATATTATTTAGTCCCTGACTCAATCTTATCAGTTAAAGATGGTGCAAAAATTTCAGCTGGTGATGTAATTGCAAGATTACCTAAGGAAACAACAAAAACTAAAGATATTACTGGAGGATTGCCTAGAGTTGCTGAATTATTTGAGGCAAGAAAAGCAAAAGATAGTGCGATTATTGCTGAAAATGATGGAAGTGTAATATTTGGTAAAGAAGTTAGAGGTAAACAAAGAGTTACAATTGAAGCTGAAAATGGAGATACATCAAGTTACTTAATTCCTAAGGGTAAACATATTAACTTTAATCAAGGTGAAAAGATTAAAAAAGGTGAATATTTGCTTGATGGTCAACCGTTGCCACATGATATTTTAAGAATATTAGGTATAGAGGAATTGACAGAATATTTTGTTAACCAAGTTCAAGATGTTTATAGACTTCAAGGTGTAATTATAAATGATAAACATATCGAAACTATCCTCAGACAAATGCTTAAAAAAATTGAAGTTAAAGAAACAGGAGATAGCAAATTATTACCAGGTGAGGTAGTTGATAGAATAAAATTTGAGACTATGAACGAAGAATTAGTTGCAGACGGAAAAAAACCAGCAGTCGGTGAAAGAGTATTAATGGGTATCACTAAAGCATCATTACAAACAGAGTCATTTATTTCTGCTGCATCGTTTCAAGAAACTACAAGAGTGTTAACTGATGCCGCAATTAAAGGAAAAGTTGATAAATTGACAGGGCTAAAAGAAAACGTGATAGTAGGAAGATTGGTTCCTGCCGGTACAGGTGCGATTAAAAATTCTTGGAATAAAAAAGCAATTAATGATGACCAAAAATTTTTATCTGAGCAGGAGAGCGCCGAAGTGTCTGAAGCTCAAATAAATCAATAATTTAAAGTACTTTTAAGCCTTTATTTAGTTTGACAAATACAATTTCTAATGTATTTTGGCCCTGTTTTTGGTTGGAATGTAGTGACTAGATCACTAAACGCTGCCACAAATAACAAGCCAGTTATTTCCATCAAAAATAAAAAATATTTATAAAAATTAATTATGCCAACTATTAACCAGTTAGTAAGAAAAAGTAGAGTTAAACAAATCACAAGAAATAAAGTCCCTGCTTTACAAAAACAACCTTTGAAGAGAGGCGTTTGTGTGAAGGTTTACACAACTACTCCTAAAAAACCTAACTCAGCCTTAAGAAAAGTAGCTCGTGTTAGATTATCGAATGGCTTCGAAGTAACCGCATATATTCCTGGTGAAGGTCATAATTTACAAGAGCACTCAGTTGTCTTAATAAGAGGTGGAAGAGTTAAGGATTTACCGGGGGTTCGATATCATATTTTAAGAGGTAACTTAGATACTCAAGGTGTTGCAAATAGAAAACAGAGACGTTCCTTATACGGAACAAAAAAAGGTAAATAATAAATGTCACGAAAACGTAAAGCTCCAAAAAAATTGGCTGTTATAGACCCTAAATATAAATCAACAATAATTCCAAAATTAATAAATTCAATTATGTATGATGGAAAAAAAACTATAGCTGAAAAGATTATTTACGATGCGATTGAAAAGATTAAAAGTAAATCAAAAGATGAGCCTTTAAATGTTTTTAATGATGCAATAAATAATATTAGACCAACGGTTGAAGTAAGATCAAGAAGAGTAGGTGGAGCAACTTATCAGGTACCTGTAGAAGTAAAGTCTAAAAGATCACAAGCCTTAGCCTTAAGATGGTTAGTAGATGCATCAAGAAAACGAAAAGACAAAAAAAATGTCAGATAAAATATTTAATGAAATATATGATGCTTATCAAAACAGAGGATCAGCAATTAAGAAAAAGGAAGATACACATAAAATGGCGGAGTCGAACAAGGCTTTTGCTCATTTTAGATGGTAATTAAATATGTCAAGAACACACACTTTAGATAAATATAGAAATATTGGTATTATGGCTCATATAGATGCCGGTAAGACTACAACTACCGAAAGAATTCTTTATTACACTGGAAAAAGCCATAAAATTGGTGAAGTTCATGATGGGGCTGCAACTATGGATTGGATGGAGCAAGAACAAGAAAGAGGTATAACGATTACTTCAGCGGCTACCACATGTTTTTGGAATGACCACAGGATTAATATTATTGATACGCCTGGCCACGTTGATTTTACTATTGAAGTTGAGAGATCTTTAAAGGTACTTGATGGTGCTGTTGCTGTTTTTGATGGTGTTGCGGGTGTTGAACCTCAATCAGAGACTGTATGGAGACAAGCTGACAAGTATAAAGTTCCAAGGATTTGCTTTGTTAATAAATTAGACAGAACTGGAGCAGATTTTTTTAGATGTGTAGGTATGATTAAAGACAGACTTGGTGCAAAACCTTTAGTAATGCAAATTCCAATTGGAGTTGAGGCATCATTAAAGGGTGTTGTAGATTTGATAAAAATGAAAGCTATTGTGTGGAAGAACGAAGATCTAGGGGCTGCTTGGGAATTAACAGATATACCAGATGATTTAAAAGATATTTCAAATAAATACCGTCAAGAATTAGTTGAGACTGCTGTTGAGCAAGACGAAAAGCTAATGGAAGATTATCTAGGTGGAAATGAAATATCCGAGGAAGATTTAATAAAGTGTGTGAGAAAAGGATGTTTGGGTTTTGATTTTGTTCCAGTTTTAACTGGCTCAGCCTTTAAAAACAAAGGTGTTCAACCTCTGTTAGATGCTGTTGTAAATTACTTACCAAGTCCTAATGATATTGGTTCAATAAAAGGGACTAAACCAGGTTCTGATGAAGAAATCGAAATGAAATTTGAAGATAGCTCACCTTTTTCAGCTCTAGCGTTTAAAGTTGCAAATGATCCATTTGTTGGAAGTTTAACATTTATAAGAATTTATTCAGGCACAGTAAAATCAGGTACTGGCATTTACAATACATCTAAGGATAAAGAAGAAAGAGTTGGAAGAATGTTATTGATGCATGCAAATTCTAGAGAAGATATTAAAGAAGCAAATGCAGGTGATATTGTTGCTTTAGCTGGATTAAAAAACACAATTACTGGACATACATTAGCAGACAAGGAGACACCTGTTTTACTTGAACCCATGGAATTTCCAGATCCTGTAATTGAGATTGCTGTTGAACCCAAAACAAAAGCAGACCAAGAAAAAATGGGAGAGGCTCTTGGAAGATTAGCTAAAGAAGACCCATCATTTAGAGTAACTTCAGATGAAGAGTCGGGTCAAACAATTATTAAAGGAATGGGAGAATTACATTTAGATATAATTGTTGATAGGATGAAAAGAGAATTTAAGGTTGAAGCAAATGTAGGAGCTCCTCAGGTTGCTTATAGAGAGACAATATTATCTCCTGCAGAAAATGATTATACACATAAAAAACAAAGTGGTGGAGCTGGGCAATTTGCAAGAGTTAAACTTACAGTAGAACCACTTGAGCCTGGAAAAGGTAGAGAAATAGAAAGTAAAATTAAAGGTGGAGCTATTCCCAAAGAGTTTATTCCAGGTGTAGAAAAAGGAGTTGAAACTGTTGC
>JACWEE010000027.1 GCA_014653665.1 Pelagibacterales bacterium SAG-MED34
TTAAATATATTTCAGAAAATGAAGATTTTGACTATGTAATTCCAATGGATGGCGATGGAGAAGATAGACCAGAAGAAATAAGAAATTTTGTTGAAAAAATAAAAGATAATCCAAACAGAACAATAGTTGGAGAAAGAGTTAAAAGATCTGAAAGTTTAGTTTTTAAGGTCTGTTATTTTTTTCATAAAATTATTACTTTTACCTTTACTGGAAAATTTATAAAATTTGGAAATTATACTTGCCTCACAAAAAAAACTGTTAAAAAATTAATTGAAGATAAAGCAACTTGGAGTAGTTTTTCTGGTTCACTAGCAAAAAATGAGATTGATTTAATCAAATCTCCATCAATAAGAGGTCCAAGATACTTTGGCCCATCAAAGATGAGTTTTTTAAATTTGGTAAAGCACTCTTTGGCAATAATTGCTGTGTTTAAAACTGGGGTAATCTTTAGATTGATAGCGTTTTATGCAATATATTTAATAATAATTGCAGAGTATATAAGTGTAATTACAACCATACCTTTGGCCTTAATAATTATTTTTGGTCTAATTATTTTAAAAATCTCAGGAAGAGAAAATATGACTGAATTTAATAATTCATTAACAAACATTTCAGATATTGACACTTTGAAATAGTATATTCTAAAATAGTTTATGAAAAATTTTTATCGTAAAGTAGCATTTGGACTTGGACCAGAAGATAAAACACCCTCTGACCCATTAAAATGGGCAACAAATCAATTGAATGACATTCCTAAATTTTCTTGGAAGGGAAAAATTTTACCAGAAAAAGAACTTAGAAAATATTATAGGGATTATGTTTATGGAGATAGAAAAGTTTTAAGAAAAAAATTTAAAAATGATAAAGATGGCTACAAAAGAGAAAAAAATAAGTTAAGGCATGCAACTGGGCAAAAATTTTGGTGGAATCTTGAACTTTGTATACGACATACGGAGGCTATAAAAAGTGAAACTCCTGTTTTAGCTAAGCTTTGGTACTTTTGGGGAAATCATTTTGCGATTAGTGAAAAAGATTTTTTAGCACAATATACAACTGGAGCATATCAACGTGAAATTATTAGAGCTAACATGAATCAAAATTTTGAAAAAAATGGTGCAGGAGGCTACAGTTGGGTGGTCAATGATACACCACCTAGATAATGATCAAAATATTGGACCCAAAAGCCAAGAAGCTCAGTGGGCCAGAGAAAAAGGAAAAAAAAAAGGTGTAAATGAAAATCATGCAAGGGAGCTTCTAGAACTTCACACTGTGTCTCCAGATTGTAGATACACGCAAGAAGATATAATTCAAATGGCATATATAATGAGTGGATGGAGACCTAAGTGGGGGAAGAAAAGACTGGAGACAGGTGATGTCCATTTCAACCCTGATGCTCATGAACCAGGTACTAAAATGGTCTTAGGAAAAAAATATAAAAGTGGTAGAAAAAGTTTGTCGGCTGTAATTACTGATCTTGTAAATCATCCATCTTGTAGAAAGTTTATTGCAATGAAACTTTGTAGATATCTTATAACTGACAATCCTACAAAAGAAATGATGGAACCAATTATTAAAGCTTGGGAAAAATCAGATGGTTTTTTACCAGAAGTTCACAAAGCAGCCATTGAAGTTGCTTTTAATTATTCTGATAGACACAATAAATTTCAAAATCCTGAGAATTGGCTTTTACAAATGAGTAAAATGTCTGATGTAGATTTAATTCCAACACCTAAATTGATGGATTTATATGCCTTAGGCCAAAAACCAACAAATGGTCAAAGATCATCAGAGCACTTGCTTAGAGAATTAGGTCATCATCCATATTTGGCAAAACAACCTAATGGATGGTCAGACATTTCTGACGATTGGATGTCCCCTGAATTGTTAATTAGAAGGTTAGTTTATTCAAAAGAAGCTTACTATAAAAAGTCAGGTAAATCGCAGACACCTGAATTTTATGAAGAAATGGTTCAAAAAAATTATGATAATCCAAATGAAATTCTTCAGATATTAAGCCAGCATAAAGAACTTGTTCATAAACATGTAATATTATTTAATTTACCGGAGACACTTAAATCATGAAAATATCAAGAAGAAATTTTTTAAAAGGTTCAGCTACTACATTATTTTTAGCTGGTTTTAATTTTCCTGTTTTAGCAAATTCAGAAAAGAAAAAAAATCTTATAGTCATAATGTTAAGAGGTGGAATGGATGGTTTGTGTGCTGTTCCAATAATTGGAGATAAGAATTTTGAAAAAAGAAGAAAAGATTTAATTTTAGATCAAACAATTAAATTAAATTCAGATTTTGCTCTTCATCCCAAGTTAAAAAATTTTCATAATTTGTGGCAAAATAATCTAGGAACAATAATTCATGCTACGAATATCCCATATACTAAAAGATCACATTTTGATGGGCAAAACTTAATGGAGACAGGAGGTCATATACCTTACTCCATAAAAACTGGTTGGTTAGGAAGAGGAATGAAGTTAGCAGATTTAAAAGGTGATGGTCTTGCATTAGCACTACCAATGCCTTTACTTCTTAGAGGTATTCCTAGTAATGATAATTTTTATCCATCGAAAAAAAGATTACCTCGAACAGAACTTTTACAGCTTTTAAAATCAGTTTATACAGATAAATCCGAACATGACTTAGCAAATATGATGGAGATAATTGCTAATAGATCTATGATGAATAATGGAGGCACCTCTATGTCTAGGAAGAATTCATCTTTAGCCTATAAAGCAGGTTTAGAACTAAAAAAAATAAATGGTCCAAGGGTTGCAGTTTTTGAAGTTGATGGATTTGATACACATGCTGCTCAGGGTGGAGTGAATGGTTCTCATTCAGATAGTTTGATTGAAATGGACTCAATTTTTAAAAGTCTAGAGAAAGGCTTAGGAACTGAAATTGAAAATACACTAGTCGTTACACTTACGGAATTTGGCAGAACAATAAAACAAAATGGTGGACGAGGTACAGAGCATGGCTATGGTTCAGCAATATTTATGGCAGGTGGTCTGCTAAAGCAATCCCAAGTTTATTCTGATTGGCCTGGACTAAAGAGAAAAGAATTATTTGAGGGGAGGGACTTGAATTCAACAATTGATTCTAGATCTGTGTATGCATCTGCCATGTCTACTGTTTTTGATATAGATTTTAAAAGAATTCAAAAAGAAGTTTTCTGGGGAGATGAACTTCAAAACTTATCAGATAAATTATTTAAAGTATGACAAAAAAAATCTTTTTAATTTTATTATCTCTTGTTTTAATCTCAACATATTCCCACGCTTCTGAAAATCCATATAAGTTTTTAAAAAAAGAAATTTTAATTGGTAAAGCAAAATCAGAAATGAAAAATGATACTAGATCGATATCAAAAAAAAAGGCACTATCTATTTTTGAAGATGCAGATGGGAAAGCAGTTAAAATTACACTCGATACAAAGTTTAAAGGGCACAAAAATGACTGGGAAAGGACAGGTGAAAGAAATCAAAGATGGGAAACGGCAAATAAGAAAAAACCAAGGAAATTTAAGAAACCTGTATATATAAAATATACGTTTAAGTTGAACGACTTTCCTACACATCCTGCAGTAGGTGGAAGTTTTTTTCAAGTTATTGCCAATAAAGGTAATTCAAGACTTTTACCTTGGATGAAAACACAATTTTATGGAGATAAAATTGTACATCAATTGAACTTCACTAAAGAAGTTTTCTATTTAAAAGGAGATCCAGAAAATTCTAATTTTGATAAGATTGGTTATAAATTTGAATTGGGTAAAGTCTCCCATTTTAATGACTACAGAACTTTAAGTTTTAAAATTTTAGCGTCGAAGAAAGATAATGGAGAAATAATTGCTTGGTTGGGTAATAAAAAAATCTTTGAAGTTTATGGTCCTAATTTTACTATAGGTGATGGATATACATTTAAATGGGGTTTCTACAGGTGGTTAAAAGATGCCTTTTTAAGTGAGACACCAACACAGTCTCTGACAGTGAAAGAATTTGGCTTTAGCAATAAATGTGAGGAAATTTTAGATCAAGATAAATGTTCTTATGTATCAGAAAATAAAGACTCAGTTTCTTATGTAAGATTTAGAAAAAGTTCTTGGAGGGACAAAACTTATGGAAAAAAAATATCAAAATCAATAAAATGGAAAAAACCATTACCTGAAATTAAAATTAAATAAATAATGAAAAACTTTTTATTTTTTTTAATAATTGGATTGTTGGTAAATAATAATGGATTTGCAAAAACTAAATTTTCTCAAGTAAAAAAAGCTTTAAAAGAGGATAAATATGGTAAAGCAATTCCTGAACAATTTCATTTTCTAAATGCAAGACATGCAGTTAATCCTGTTTCTGTATCTGATTTTTCTATTGTTGGAGAAAAATCAATTAAATTTGAACTTAATGATGGTGAGTGTGGTTATGAACCGAATTGGAATGATTGTGAAAACGATAGAGAAAGAACTGAATTATATTACAAAAGGTATCCTTCAAAATATGAGAGATGGTACCAATTTTATATTTTCTTACCAGAAGATTATAATTCAGTTGCACCATCTAAGATGTCTTTAATACAATGGAAAAGGCACAAGCCTTCTAAAGTATTAGTAATGTTTCAGCATATGCATGCAGGTTTAACTTTTAATAGAAATGGAGATACATTTAGAGACTCGTACGTACTATTAAAAAAAAGTGAAGAACTATTAGGAAATTGGACTCAAATTATTTTTAATACTAATTGGCACCCAGATCCCGAGAAGGGATTTATGAGAGTTTGGATAGACGGACAATTAAAGATTGATTTTAAGGGTATCTCAAATCACCCAAGCAAAGGTAAGGAACAAAGTTTAAGATATGGATTATATAATAGTTCAATGTCTAGATATAAAAATATATTTGAGACTAACAAAATGCCTCAAAGAATTATTTTTTTTGACGGTGTACGATCTGAAAAAAAATGTGAAAAATTATTTAATAAATCTGAATGTCAAAAACTTGAGTCACAAGAGATTGAAAAATATGAAATTTATTCATATAGAAAAAATGATAAAAAATTTAATCCTAATCACATACTTGAAGTTTCAAAATCATTTTTAAAGTGAGAATGTGAAAATTATTTTAGTACCTTTAAATTAAGCTCTAATTGTGGGTAGTAAGTAGAAATCTGCAGTATCTATTTTTGAAGAATGCTCTCTTCTCATATTCCATCTTTTTTGAACACCAGCACTAGCAAGACTTAGGGTAGATCTTCCATATCGATAGTTGGTATTATCAATAGACTTCATTAAACCCTTTATTTTCTCATCTTTTTCAGAATAAAATAGGTTTTTACTACGATCTTCATTGGATAAACCAGTAAGCATTACGCCCGCTTTTTGGTAACGATAGCCATTTTTAAAGATAGAGTCTAAAGCAACTAAAGCAGTTTTAACTATTTCTATACTATTATTTGTTGAAATTGCAAAATCTATGGTCTTTGAGTTTGAATAATATCCAAATCTACTTTGAAAAGGACTTGTTCTAACAAAAACAGTAATTGATTTTGCAATCAAAGACTCAGATCTTATTTTTTCTGATGCATTTAAACAATAATTTGCAACTGCTTCTTTTAATTCTTGGTATTTTTCAATTCTTTGGCCAAACGAACGAGATACTACACAACTTTTTCTTTTTGATTGTGTTGTTTCAATATCAATACAAGGAATTCCTCTTAATTCCATTGCGGTTCTTGATCCTAGAACATTTGAATTTTTCTTTACCCATGTGTTTGATTTATTTTTCAGCTGCTTAGCATTATAAATTCCATTTTTGTGATAAAATTTCGTTAGCTGTCTTCCCACACCCCATACATCATTAATTTCAACTTTTTCTAATATGGGATCGATATTTTCAATTCCTATCAAACTTGTTACACCTGATTTTTTTTTCTTTGCAATATGATTTGCAACTTTGCTTAAAGTTTTTGTTTTAGCAATACCAATACTAGTTGGAATACCTGTCCACTTTAAAACTGTTTCCCTAATTTCTTTTCCAACTTTTTCAACTTCACTATCTGGAAAATTTGATAAATCTAAAAATGCTTCATCAATAGAATAAACTTCAATAGCAGAATTAAATCTTTTTAGCGTTCGCATCACTCTTCTAGATAAATCTCCATATAAAGAATAATAAAATAATTGATTGGCTACTACTTGGTTTATTTGCGGGATTCGGATTTTTATCAAAATATTTATTTGTCTATTTAGGTTTAGCAATAGATGTAATTTTAATTTACATGGTTTATACTAAAAGACTAAATTTAAAGTGTCTAGTTTCTTTCGTTCCTTTTATTATAATTTTGTTACCACACATTATTTGGTTAACTGATAATGATTATGTAACCATTACTTATGGACTTCTCAGAACTGGATCAGAAGAAGCAAGTATTTTAAACCACATAAAACATCCTACGATATTTTTAGGCAAGCAAATTGGTATATTATTGCCGTTATTACTAATGATTTTTGTTTTAGTTAAAAAATTTAAAATAAATATTGATTTAAATGACGAAAAGCTTTTGTTTTTATTGTCAATTAATTTAATTCCAATTTTTTTTATTTTTCTTACA
>JACWEE010000028.1 GCA_014653665.1 Pelagibacterales bacterium SAG-MED34
AAAAAATCAAACAAGTGTTATTGTTGCAAACAAAAACATCAAAACAGCAAAATATATTGGCAAAATAATCTCTACTAAATACTATTTAATAGAATTTTCAAAAGATGTTGTTGGGGTTGAGATAAATTCAGCAATTAAAAATATTTACTCGATGATTATAGGCTCTGGTCAAAGTTTAAATAGGTCCTCAAGTTTGTTCCAAAAATCAATATTAGAAATGAAATATATAACCAAATATTTTAAAGGCAAAGAAGAGACAGTCTTAAGTCTTGCTGGAGTTGGCGATTTATATGTAAGTGCTGCTGGGGGAAGAAATAGTAAGATGGGAAATTACCTTGGGCAAGGATACTCATTTAAAAAAGCAAAACAAAAATTTATGCCTTATGATACTGTCGAGGGAGAACAACTTATAAGAGAAATAGCTCCATTTATCTTAAAGAAATTAAACAGAAGCAGAATTCCTTTGATGATTAAATTAATTAAAACAATTCTAAATAATCAAAAATTTAATTTTTAAAAATATAATAAATTCTTCACTTTTTATTAATAGGTGATTTCATCAGCTATTGTCATTTATTTAACACGCTGATACATTTATTTTTATTAATCAAAGAAAGAGGGGGAATCAATGATTAAAAAAACAATAATAACCGTCTGTGCGCTTATATTTTTTATTTCAAATATTAGTTTCGCAGACATCACTTTTTGGACTACAGAAGTTCAGCCAGCTAGAATGGCTAAACAAGAAGCAATGGCTAAAGATTTTGAGGCTAAAACTGGCATCAAAGTTGAAGTTATTCCTGTAGAAGAAAAAGATTTAGGAACAAGAGCAACTGCAGCAGCAGCAGCGGGCGATCTACCTGATGTAATCTATCATACATTACAGTATGTATTACCTTGGGCAGAAGCTGGAATATTGGATGTTGATGCAAATAACGCTGTCGTAAAAGAACTTGGCAAAAAAACTTTTGCGCCAGGCGCTTTAAACATGGCTAAAAAAGGATCAAAAATAGCGGCTGTACCAGTTGATGGTTGGACGCAAATGGTCGTTTATAGAAAAGACTTATTTGAAAAAGCAGGTCTTGAACCACCAACAAGTTATGAAAATATAACAAAAGCAGTTGAAGCACTTTCTGGAGATGGAATGTTTGGGTTTGTAGCTGCAACAAAAACTGATGAAAATTTTATGAGTCAGGTTTTAGAACATGTTCTTTTAGCAAATGGAGTAAATGTTGTTAAAAAAGATGGAATAAGAAAGCAGGGTAAAAAACTAAAAGCATCTTTAGAGTTTTATAAAGTTATTGCAAATGCAAGTCCTCCAGGAGAATTATATTGGAAGCAATCAAGAGAACTATACTTTGCAGGTAAAACTCCTATGATAATTTGGTCTCCATTTATTATGGATGAATTAGCTGGTTTAAGAGACTCAGCGCCTCCAACAATAAATAGTGATCCAACATCTAGTGAGTTAGCTTCAAAAACTGGCTTCATCACGAACCTTAAAGGCCCTAATAATAGTAAAGGAGCTGCTTGGGCTGATGTCAGATATTTTGGGATAACTGCTGATGCTGATACAGAAGAAGCAAGTGCTTTTATTAAATACTCAATGGATGAGGGTTATACAAAGACTCTTTCAATCGCACCTGAGGGAAAATTTCCTGTGAGAAGAGGAAACTCAAGCGATCCTGAAGCATTTACAAAAGCATGGAGTAAATTGCCAGTTGGAGTTGATAGAAAAGCACCTTTATCAGACTTATATTCAGAGGATGTTATAAATAATATCGTTGCTGGATTAGATAAGGCTCAAAGATGGGGTGTAAAAGAAGGTGAACTTTCTAGAGCTTCTAAAATTATTAATAACAAGTTTATTAATAGAATAACTAGACTTTATGTTGATGGACAGATTGATATTGATCAAGCAGTAGATATGATCAATCAAAAACTCTCTCAATTTTAATCTAGTAATTTAAATTTAAATAAAAGCGGATAATATGTATTATCCGCTTTTTTTATGAGTGATACACTTTCAAAAATAGAAAAAAGAACTGCATATATATTAATATTACCTGCAGTTTTCCTTGTTTTTTCAATTATCTTATTTCCAATATTTGCAAATGTATGGATAAGTTTTAAAGAGGTTGGATTAAAAGATATCAGAATTCCTGAACCGAGAGCAAAAAAAATTGTTAAAACCATTAAAGATAGTCCAGATAAATTAAAAGTTATTTATAAACTTAGAAATAGCTCGTTAATCTTAGAAATAAGAGACGTTAAATTTCAAGATAAATTACCTAAGAATATTAAGGCTATAAATTTAGATGAAAGATGCAGGGTCAAATCAAATAAAATTTATTGTGAATTTGGAAATTGGGAAGCTAAATACAAGGAAAATTTTCAAATATTATTAATGAGTTCTGATGGCAAACCTATAAATAAAAAAGAAATAAAAACTATTAAACCAAAATTAACAGGTAAATCAGATAACATTCTATTAAATACTAATTTTACATTAAAAAATTTTAAAAAGGTTTTTTTTCAAAATGAATTTTTTGATTTATTATCAACTACTTTTTATTATACTTTTTTTGGCACAATCGGTTCAATTGTATTTGGAATACTCACTGCACAACTTGTAAACCAGAAGTTTTTTGGAAGAACATTTATGAGAAGTGTTTTGCTTTTTCCGTATGTGGGTCCAGTAGTTGCCCTAGCTTATACTTGGGAGTTATTATTAGATCCTTACAGTGGAACTTTAAATAATCTTCTGATGAATTTTCAAGTCATCCAGGAACCTCTAAATTTACTAGGACAAAAATATTTAACAATAAATTTTTTTGGTTTTGATCTTAAATTACGATTAGCATTAACAATAAGATCATATTTTTCTCTAAATAACTCATTAGAATAGTTTTTAAAAATTAATTGTTTTGGCATTTTAATTTTTAAACTTGAATGATTTTTAGTTTTTGAAGATAGATTTTTAATAAATAATTTACTATAGGGCTCTGTAATTGTAACTCTATTCTTATTATCTATACATGGAATAGTAAATGCCGATCCCATAGCTCCACCACCAATTACTAAGATGTTTTTCATATATAAATTAGATAGATTAAACTAGATATCTAATAACAAGTAAATTTAAATAAAAAATAGTTTAAATTTTATCAATTTATTTATAAAATAAACTTATAAATATGACTAAGGTAGCAATAATTGGATCTGGCCCGTGTGGACTTTCTATTTTAAGAGCATTTGAACATGAGGAAAATAAAGGTTCAAAGATACCTGAAATTGTCTGTTTCGAAAAGCAAGAGGATTGGGGTGGTCTTTGGAATTATAGTTGGAGGACTGGCTCAGACCAATACGGTGACCCAGTTCACAATAGTATGTACAGGTATTTATGGTCCAATGGTCCTAAAGAATGTTTAGAGTTTGCTGATTATTCTTTTGATGAGCATTTTGGAAAGCCTATTCCATCTTTTCCACCTAGAGAGGTTCTATACAACTACATAATTGGAAGAGTAAGCAAAGGAAATTTAAAAAATAAAATTAAATTTAATACAAGGGTTACAAGTGTAAATTATATTGCTGACAAGTTTGAAGTTAGCTACCAAGATAAAGAAAACAATAAAATACTAAATGATAAATTTGATTATGTTGTAGTCTCATCTGGACATTTTTCAGTTCCATTCATTCCAGAGTATAAAGGTATGAGTTCTTTTCCAGGAAGGATAATGCATTCGCATGATTTTAGAGATGCAGAAGAGTTCAGAGGAAAAAATGTAGTCGTTTTAGGAAGTAGTTATTCAGCTGAAGATGTGGCACTTCAGTGCAATAAATACGGAGCTAAAAGCGTTACCATTGGATACAGACACAATCCTATGGGCTTTAAATGGCCAAAAGGAATGAAAGAAGTTTTTTACCTCGATAGATTAGAAGGAAATAAAGCTATTTTTAAAGACGGGACAGAACAAGAGACAGATGTTATTATCTTGTGTACTGGATATTTACATCATTTTCCATTCTTAGAAGATAACCTAGCTCTCAAAACTCATAATAGACTGTATCCACCTAAATTATATAAAGGTGTAGTTTGGCAAAACAATCACAAACTAATGTATCTTGGTATGCAAGATCAATTTCACACATTTAATATGTTTGATTGCCAAGCTTGGTTTGCAAGAGATGTTATTATGAACAAAATTAAAATCCCAGAAGCCAATGAAGTTGAAAAGGATATTCAAAAATGGGTTTCATTAGAGGAAAAATTAGAGAACCCAGATCAAATGATAGATTTTCAAACAGAATATACTAAAGAACTCCACGGAATGTCTGATTATCCAAAAATAGATTTTGAACTAATCCGAAAACATTTCAAAGAATGGGAACATGATAAAGTGAATGATATTTTAACATACAGAAATAAATCATTCTCTTCCCCTGTAACTGGATCTGTTGCACCAATTCATCATACTCCATGGGCTTCTGCAATGGACGACTCGATGGATACTTTTTTAAAATAATAATTTTTTTTTATAATAAAGTTCTATCAACAGCCAATTTCCAACCATTTAACAATTTGTTTCTTAATTTCTTATTTATATTGGGTTTAAAAATTTTTTCTTTTTTCCATTTTCTCTTTATTTGATCTAATGATTTAAATACTCCAATTTGATATCCAGCAAAAAAAGCGACACCAAGGGCTGTGGTTTCTAATATTTTGGGTCTTTCTGTATTTATATTTATAATGTTTGCTAAAAATTGAGAAAACCAGTTATTTTCAACCATGCCCCCATCAATTTTAACAATATTAGGTTTTAATCCATCTTTTCTCATAGCATTAAATAAATCATGACTTTGGTAAGCAACTGACTCGATTACAGCTCTAACTAATATTTTCCAGTCACTGTCTCTTGTTAAACCTGTTATCAAACCTCTTGCATCAGGTCTCCAGTAAGGTGCTCCCATTCCACTAAATGCCGGCACAATGTATACATCATCATTATTTTTTTTTGATTGAGCTATTCTCTCAGTATCATAAGCATTGTTAATAAGTTTCAACTTATCTCTTAACCATTGCACCCCAGCACCTGCAATGAAAATTGATCCCTCAAGGGCATAAGTGTTTTTTCCATTTAGTCTGTAACAAATAGTTGTTAATAATTTATTCTTCGAATATATTTTTTTAGAGCCAGTATTCATTATTACAAATGCACCAGTTCCATAAGTGCTTTTGACCGAACCTTTTTCAAAGCAAGACTGTCCTACTGCAGCAGCTTGTTGATCTCCTAAAACTGCTGATATTGGTATTTCAGTACCAATAATTTTCTTACTTGTGAAGCCAAAATTATCAGCTGAATTTTTAATTTCCGGCAAAATATTTTTAGAAATTTTAAGCTTATTTAAAATTTCTTTATCCCATTTACTATTATTGATATTAAATAACATGGTTCTACTGGCATTGGTTGCTTCTGTTAAATGATGTTTTCCATTAGTAAGTTTCCAAATTAAAAAAGTATCAACTGTACCAAATAATAAATTATTTGATTTTAAAAGTTTCTTAGCATTTTTTACATTTTCTAATATCCATTTAATTTTAGTTGCAGAAAAATATGGATCAATAAATAATCCAGTTTTCTTTCTAAAAATTTTTTCATAATTTTTTTTCTTTAAGATTTCACAGTATTCTTGTGTTCTACGGTCTTGCCAAACAATTGCATTGTATATTGGTTTGCCTGTCTTCTTGTTCCAAAGTATAGTTGTCTCTCTCTGGTTAGTAATACCAATACTTAATATTTTCCCTTTAAGTAAAGATACTTTTTTAATTACTTTTTTTAAGGCCTTAAGAGTTGTAAGCCAAATTTCATTTGGATTATGTTCCACCCATCCATTTTTTGGGAAGTATTGATTAAATTCAAATTGAGATGTAAATTTTATATTTCCTTCTAAATCAAATAAAATTACTCTAGTTGATGTTGTACCTTGATCGATAGCAACAAGAAATTTTTTCACAATTTTAGTCTATACCTAAATGTTTTTTTCTTTTATCGACCCAAGTTCTGATT
>JACWEE010000029.1 GCA_014653665.1 Pelagibacterales bacterium SAG-MED34
ATTTATTTAAGTACTTATGGCGTCAAGACAGACAATTTTAATACTTTTATAAATACCAAGGTAAAGGAATATAATTCTACATTAAACCTTAAACTTGATGCTGTGTTTATAAAGTTAAACCTTCTTCAAGGTTCAATAAATATTAATACTAAAGATGCAATCTTAATTGCTGAAAATAATGAAATAAATATTTTAAATACAGACATAAATTTAAATATTTTTAAATTTATAAAGAAAGAAAACTCAATTAAAGATATAAAGGTTCAGTTTTCAGAAAATTCTATAAAAAGAGTAACATCTTTATTAAACTCTATAAACTTCGACCTATCTAGATATGTATTTTATAGCCAAATCAAAAAAGGATTGATTAAATTCAAAGTAGAGGCCAAATTTGATACTATAAGTCAAAAACTATATTCATATAACCTTTCAGGCTCTATTAAAGAAGCAAAATTTAATTTGTTAGGTTTTGACAGTATTGATGGAATTAATTTCAATTTTTACACTAAAGATAAATTGACAAAAATTTCAAATTTAAACTTTAGATATCAAAATTTAAATTTTGTATCAGAAAGTATTGAAATTAATGAAGATAAATCGGACTCGTATTCTATAAAAGGAGATATTGAAAATTCTAAAGCATTAATAAATCCAAAAGTATTATTTAAATTAGCAAATATTAAACAGGATTTTTTATCCAACATAGATATTCCAATTAAGAGCAAAAATTTTTTTTCATTTAGGTTAAGTAAATTTAAAAAATTAGAAAATATAAAAATTGATTCAATTATAAATTTTGATGAAATACACTTGGGCAAAAAGTACAAAAATTTAATTTTTCTTAAAGATGGTATAATTAACTCTAAGTATGAAAATAGGCAATTTAATGTAGATTTAACATCAAATTTCGTATTTTCTAATAACTTAAAATCGAAAAATAATTATAAAAATAATAAATTAAAATTATTTTTGAAAAGTAAAAATAATAAAAAAATCAAAATAAATGGAAATATTAGTAATAAAAAAACATTTGTAGATCCCAAAATATTTTTAAACTTTTTAGGATTAGATGCAAATCTAATAGCTGATGAAAGTATAAATATTGAAACAGATAATCAATTCAAATTTGAAATTAATGAGAATAAAGTAGAAAATTACCTTATTAATTCAAAAATTGATTTTGACAAATTAGAGCTAAATAAAAAAATCCAAGATGTTCTGTACTTAAAAAATATTAAAACTGAATTAATTTTTGGGGATGAAATATTAAAGCTTGATTTAAAAAGTAATTATTCATTCTTAAATCCAAACTATAATAATGAGTTAGATAATAATATTTTAAATTTAAAATTAGATAAAAATAGTTCAAAAATCAGTGATGTCGAAATCTTTTTAATAACTAAAAATAATAATATTAATACAAGAGAATTTAAAAAATATTTTAATGTTCAAGAAAGTTTAGTAAAAGATCAAATTATTAATCTAGATTCTAATTTTTTGATCAATTTTTCAATTGATGATAAATTTAATATAAACAAACTTGACATAAATTCTGATTTAAGTTTTGATAATCTAGATATTAATTTTAAATCTAATCTGGTAAAAAAATATTTAGAAAATTTTGAAAATAAAATATCTATCAAGGACCCAAATCTTTCATTTCAATATTTTAATGATATAATTAGTTTTCAATTAGATGGAAAATATTCATTAAATAACAAAAAAGATAATTTTTTTATTAAATTTGAGGGAAATGACAATAATTTTGAATTTTACTCATTACTGGATTTAGACAAAAATATTTTAAACCTAAGAGATATTCAATATTTTAAAAAAAATAATATACCTGCAAAATTAGAAATTTTATTACATAAATCAAACAAAGGTTTTAACTTTAAAAAAATTAGCTTTAATGAAAATCAGAATTATATTTTAGCTCAAAATTTAAATATTTCTCCTGACTTTAAAGTAAAGAGTGTAGACGAAATTGACGTGAATTTTGTAAGTACAAATGAAATATTAAACAACTTCAAAATTAAAAAAAATTCAACTAAGTATAATTTTATTGGAACCCAAATTGATGGAGAACAATTAGTCGAAAGACTATTGAAAGGTAATGAAAAAAATAAAATTTCTAAATTATTTCATAATATTAATAGTTCATTAATATTGAGCATAAATAAAATTTATTTAGAAAAAGATACGTATCTTGAGAAATTTATAGGTGAATTTGATATAAAGGAAAATAAGTTATTTTTAGCTAAGGCTGATGCAGTCTTAGAAAATAATAAGAAATTTTCTTATTCTTATCGAACAACAATCAAAAATGAAAAAATTACTAATATATTCATTGATGGACCAAAACCGTTTATAAATAATTATAAATTTATTAAAGGTTTTGATGAAGGCGAATTAAAATTAAATTCTATGAAGATTGATAATACTTCTAGATCACATCTAAAAATCACTAATTTTAAAGTTAAGGAAGTTCCAGTTTTAGCAAAAATACTTACACTCGCATCTTTGCAAGGGATTGCCGATCTTCTAACAGGAGAGGGAATAAGATTTAACGAATTTGAAATGGATTTTAAGACAAAAAATAATCTAACAGAAATTGATGAGCTTTACGCACTAGGACCAGCTATTTCAATAATGATGGAAGGTTACATTGAGAAAGACAGAATAACAAGTTTAAGAGGAACTTTAGTACCAGCCACAACAATTAATAAAACAATATCCAAAATTCCTTTACTCGGTAACATCTTAGTTGGTAGTAAAACTGGCGAAGGTGTGTTTGGTGTAAGCTTTAAGATTAAGGGACCACCAAATGATTTAAAAAGTACAGTTAATCCAATAAAAACTTTAACACCAAGGTTTATTACTAGGACGCTAGAAATTATTAAAGGTAATTAAACTGTAATTTTAAAGTGCTTTTTCTTTCCTATAGATAACTTTACAAAACCTTTGCTTGAAAACAAGATAGGATCAACAATATATTTTTCATCCTGTATATTTTTATTGTCTATTTTAATAGCGTTTGATTTAATCAATCTTCTTATTTCAGATTTTGAAATATCTTTGTTAACAAATGAAATAAGCTCTATAATATTTTTTGATAGAATGTCATTTTTGACTTTAATTCCTGGAAGATTTTCACCAGTAGAGTTTTCTTTAAAGGTACTTCTTGCAAGTTTTGCAGACTTTTCAGCTTCTTTTTTCCCATGAAGCATTTCTGTTGCATTATTGGCGAGTAAAATTTTTAATTCATTAATATTTTTATCTTTTAAATTATTTATCCCCTCTAAAGATAAATCAGTGAACATTTTTAAAAACTTTAACACATCACGATCATCCGTATTTCTCCAAAACTGCCAATAATCATATGGTGATAGCATATCTTTGTTAAGCCATATTGCACCTTTTTCAGTTTTACCCATTTTAGCGCCTGATGCTAAAGTTATAAGCGGTGTAGTTAAACCAAATACATGATTTCCTGACTCTCTTTTAATAAGTTCAACTCCATTTACTATGTTGCCCCATTGATCTGATCCACCAATTTGTAGGTTACACTTGTTTAATTTATTAAGCTCATAAAAATCATATGCTTGTAGAATCATATAATTAAATTCCATGTAACTTAATGATTGTTCTCTTTCTAATCTTAATTTCACACTATCAAATGATAACATTTTATTGATTGTAAAATGTCTACCTATATCCCTTAAAAAATTAATATAGTTAAGTTTGCTTAACCATTTATAATTATTAACAAATAAAGGTTTTAATTTAGGAATATTTGTTTTTAAAAAAATTTTAAAAACTTTTTTTATATTATTAATATTACTCTCTATCTGCTTTTCAGATAATAATTTTCTAGTTTCTTCTTTTCCAGATGGATCTCCTATTCTTGTTGTTCCTCCACCTAAAAGAACAATTGGTCTATGACCATGTTTTTGTAAAAGTCTAAGACACATTATTTGTAATAAACTACCAACGTGAAGACTTGGAGCAGTACTATCAAATCCAATATAAGCATTAGTACTTTCTTTATTTAATAAATTTGATAATTCTAATTCATTGGTACATTGATAAAAGTATCCTCTATCTTTAAATTCTTTTAAAAAATTATTCATAGGTCTATAATCTTACAATATACATATTTTAATAAAAAAAAATAAGAATGGAAAAAAATTTATCAGCACTTGGGTTCATGAGTGGCACATCTGGCGATGGTGTAGATTCTTCAGTTATAAGCTCTAATGGTAAAGACAGCATTCTTATCAAATATAATAGATTTGATGCTTATCCATCAAAGCTTTCAAATAAAATTCATAGAATAAAAGAAAAAATTTCAAAAATGCAAGATCTGTTAAAATATTCCTCAAATATTGAGGAATTAGAAAGAGAAATTACAGACTTCCATTTCGATATCGCAATTAAAATATCCAAACAAGTTAATTATGATCTTATAGGTTTTCATGGTCATACAATTTATCATAATGCAGACGAAAAAATTTCTAAGCAAATTGGCTTAGGTAAAAGTTTATCAAATAAAACTAATAAAACTGTAGTTTACGATTTCAGACAAAATGATATCAAAAATGGAGGAGAGGGAGCACCTTTAGCTCCAATTTACCACCTTGCACTTATAAAAACCTTATTCAGAGATAGTAAAGTAAAAACCCCAATTTCAATATTAAATATTGGGGGTATAGCAAACATTACTGAAATTGATAAAAATTTTAAAATAACAAGTAGAGATATAGGACCAGGAAATTGCTTAATTGACAAGTGGATGAGAAAAAATTCTAACAAATCTTTTGATAAGGATGGTAATTTTGCAATAAAAGGGAAAACAGATAAATTTATTTTTGATCAATATATGGATAACTATTATTATAGCAGAATTAATTCTAGAAGATCTCTGGATACGACTGATTTTGATATTTCCTTTGCAAAAGGTCTTTCGTTAGAAAATGGAGCAACTACAATTACTGATTTAACATCTGAATTATTATCAAAAAAAATTGGAAAAAATGATATTTATGTTTGTGGTGGTGG
>JACWEE010000003.1 GCA_014653665.1 Pelagibacterales bacterium SAG-MED34
TTTTAATTATATTATCTTTCCCTTTCACAATAATTTTTGTTTGTAAAAAAATTTGAAGGCATAGTGCAGCCCATTTTCCCATCATTTTTCCACCAAACAAAACTATTTTAGTAGGCATTATAAGCGATGGAAGGAATACTATTGAAATTATAGATATGCCTAGAAAGAAAAAAAATAAAAATAACAGTTTTCTTATCATCTTTGTAAAAAAACTAAATTATATCTTTTAGTTTTTGTCTTTTTTTAATTATATTTATTTTTGACCCTTTAATTAATATTTCAGCAGGTTTAGGTCTAATATTATAATTTGAAGATAATGATGAACCATATGCTCCTACATCACAAATAATAATATAATCTTTCTCATTTAATTTTTGAAATTTATTTGTCGTCAAGAATTTATCTGTAGTTTCACAAATCGGGCCAACAAAATCATAGCTTTTTTTAATAATTTTATTAGTTCTTTTTAATGGAATAATTTTATGCTTTGCACCATACAATGCAGGTCTCATAAAATCATTCATTGCGGCATCTACAATGATAAAATCTTTTTTAGGATTTTCTTTTATATAGATAATTTTAGAAATTAATATGGCAGTATCACCTATAATGGATCTACCAGGTTCAAATATAATTTTTGTTTTATGTTTTTTCAAAAATTTTTTTATTATTTGATTATATTTTTTATAATTAAATTTTTTATTGTTCTTGTTATAATCAATACCCATTCCACCACCAAGATCTATGTATTCAAAATTAAAGTCTATTTTTCTTATTAATTTATCTAATACGTCAATCATTTTTTGGTAGGGTCTATGATCTAGAATTTGACTTCCAATATGAACACTTAAACATTTTAGATTTAAAAATTTTGAACCTTTAATATATTTTAAAACTTCAATAAATGTTTTTTCATTAATACCAAATTTATTTTCTTTTTTGCCAGTCGAAATTTGTTTAAGAGTGTTTGCATCTGTATTTGGATTTAATCTAATTCCTATATCTACTTTTTTATTTTTCGATTTCGCTATATTTTCAATTTCTAATATTTCGCTTTTCGACTCAGCATTAATCAACAAAATATTTTTATCTATTGCATATGTTAATTCTGATCTAGTTTTACCTACTCCAGAAAAAACAATTTTTTTTGTTTTAATTCCTGCTTTAAGAGCAATCATTAATTCACCTTTAGAAACAACATCGGCTCCCAATCCATTTCGTTTTATCAATTTAAGTATTTCTAAATTACTGTTTGACTTTGTTGAAAAACATATAATTGGAGAAAATGATCTAAAACTATTTTTAAGATTATTTATATTGTCATTTATTTTTTTCTCAGAGTAGCAAAAAATTGGTGTTTCAAATTTGTTAATTACCTTTGTGAGTTTAGATTTTTCAACTGTAAAAATATTATTGATATATTTCATCTTTTTTTGGCGTTTAAAATACGTTATTTATACTATTATAACCTGTAACATTGTTATTTAATGAAGCCTCATATTTCGGTTCATTTTTTCTTCCACAAGAAGTTAATAAAATTATACACATAGTAATTAGAATTACTTTTTTAATCATAGTTATCTCTTTTTATAACTTATTATCATCTTCTTAATGTTGTCGAAAGAAGTTCCTCCGTAAGAAACTTTAGAATTAACAGATTTTTTTAATTCAAATACTTTTAGAACATCAGATGTTAAACCTTTTTCAATTTTATTTATCTCTTGTATTGTAAGTTCTGACAATTTTTTTTTATTTTTTTCAGCAAGATTTATAATTTTAGCTGTTTGTAAATAGGCCTTTCTAAATGGATAATTTAATTCTCTGACCATGTAATCTGCTAAATCAGTAGCTGTAATGAATCCACTTTCAGCAAGTTCAATCATTCTTTTTTTGTCTGGTGAAAAATTTTTAAGAACATCGTTTAGTATAATCAAAGAATTTTTTAATTGATCAAACGACTTAAAAACAATTTCTTTATCGTCTTGCAAATCTTTAAAATAAGATAGAGGCAAGCCTTTCAATGTTGTAAGCATAGAAAAAAGATTTCCAAACATAAAGCCTGTTTTGCCTCTTAAATATTCTAGAGGATCAGGATTTTTTTTCTGAGGCATAATAGATGATCCTGTTACAATCTTATCGTTTAAATTAATAAGTTTAAAAGCATCTGAATTCCAGATTATAAATTCCTCTGCAATTCTAGAAATATGAACAGCACATGCGGAACAAGAATAAAGAAAATCAATAACAAAATCTCTATCAGAGACTGTGTCAATTGAGTTTTTAGTTGGTCTTTGAAAACCTAATTTTTTTGAAGTATAAAATCTGTCAATTTTAAAAGAAGTACCTGTTAATGCAGCTACACCAAGAGGATTTTCATTAAGACCTTCTAAATTATTTTTAAATCTGTTTTTATCTCTGTTAAACATTTCTAAGTAGGCCATTAAGTAATGAGCAAAAGAAACTGGTTGAGCATTTTTTAGGTGAGTGAAACCAGGCATAATTGTCTCAACATTTTTTTCTGCTTTTTTTAAAATATTTTTAATTGTTACGTCAATATTTTTTACAATTTCTCTATTAGCTTTTCTTAACCAAATTTTAAAATCTGTGACTACTTGGTCATTTCTTGATCTTGCAGTATGAATATATCCAGCATCTTCTCCAATTAACTCGAACAGTCTGTTTTCTATATTCATATGAATATCCTCAAGTTTATCATCAAAAATAAATTTCTTTTTTATAATTTCGTTTTTAATTCTATTCAAACCCCATACTATTTTATTTTTAATTTTAAAATTTATAATTTTTTGTCTAAACAGCATCTCAACATGTACAATTGAAGCTTCAATATCTTCTCTGAATAATCTTTTATCGATTTCTATTGATCCACCAACCTTTTTAAAAAGGTTTGTTTTTTGCTTTTTAATTCTAGTATTCCAAATTGGCTGATTGTTTTTATTTTTACCCATGATATTTAATTGTTCTAAATTTTATGAAAATCATTTTTTTTAATTATCTTATAATAATAATTTACTTAATATCATCTAGCGTCTCATATTCAATAGAGCGTCCAGAAATTAAGAATCTTATAGTGCATAAAGACAAGAAAAAAATTGAAAATATAGAATTTATTAAATCTGATGGCCAAAAAGTAAGTTTAAATAATTATAAATCAAATCCCTTGATAATAAATTTCTGGGCCACTTGGTGTGCTCCTTGCAAAAAAGAAATGCCATCTTTGGATAAACTTAAAACCTTAAAAGAATTCAAAAATATTAATATAATTCCAATAAATATTGGTGGCGAAAGTTATAAAAAATCTAAACAGTTTTTTGATGAAATCAAAATTAAGAATTTAGATATATTTACAGGATCTGGACCAGAATTTTCGCAGCTTTTTAAACTACGAGGATTACCCACAACAATTCTAATAGACAGAAATGGTTTTGAGGTTGGAAGAATTGTTGGTTACATTGACTTTAATGATCAATCTTTACTTGATTGGTTACCAAAAAATTTATGAAATTTTCATTAAATACAACAATAATAAAACCAGAGAATAACGAGGAAGTTAAAAGTGCTGTAATTTTACTTCATGGATATGGAGGTGACGGTAAAGATATCAGCATGTTAACTTTAAACTGGAAAAGATTTTTAAAAAATACAGTTTTTTTATGTCCTGATGCACATGAAGTATGCAGTATAAATCCTACAGGGTTTCAATGGTTTGATTTAAATAATGAGGATCCAGAATATACTCTTGAAGAGTCAAAAAAGGCAGAAAATATTCTAAACAGTTATATTTCAGAAGTAAGTAATTATTTTAATTTAGAATATTCACAAATTTGTATTTCTGGTTTCAGCCAAGGGTGTATGATGTCATTAAATGTTGGTCTAACATCAGAAAAAGAATTTAGTTGTATTGTTGGGTTTTCTGGAAGAGTCATAAATATGAAAGACCTTTCTCCAAGAATTAAAAATAAAACTAGTATTTTAATGACACATGGTGAAAATGATCCAATCGTCCCCCCAAACAACTTACTTGAAGCTAAAGATTTTTTTATAAGAAATAAAATTAAAATTGAAACTTTAATGATTAAAAATTGTGATCATCATATACCTATGGAAGCATCAAGTGCGGCATTAAACTTTATTAAAAAAAAATTAATTAGTGAATAAATATTTAATATAAAATTAGATGTGTTGATAAAAAATATATTTAATGTATGTTTTAAATATGATTGAACTGTCTGATCAAAATATTTCATTAGAAAAATGCCCTGCGTTGGTTTTAAATGCAGATTATAGGCCTTTAAGTTATTATCCACTTTCATTGTGGAGTTGGCAGGATTCAATTAAATCTGTATTCTTAGATAGAGTTTCAATTGTTAGTTATTATGATAGACAAATTAGGAGTCCTTCATTTAGTATGAAACTTCCAAGTGTAATAGCTCTTAAATCATATATAAGACCTCAATCAAATCCAAACTTTACTAGGTTTAACGTATTTTTAAGAGATAAGTTTAGCTGTCAATACTGTGGTAGCAAAAATGAGTTAACATTTGATCATTTATTGCCACGGTCAAAGGGTGGAAAAACTAATTGGGATAACGTTGTAACAGCTTGTTCGTCTTGCAATGTTAAAAAAGGAGGAAGACTTATTAAGAATTCAGGTATGACATTAAATCAGTGGCCTTTTCAACCTACCACAGAGGATCTTCATAAAAATGGCAAGAATTTTCCACCAAACTTTTTACATAAAAGTTGGATGGACTATTTGTATTGGGATGTTGAACTTGAGCCGTAACTAAATCTTTTCAGAGATTTTTATAGCAACTTTAGAACCAGTTTTGATTACCTTATCCATAATCGAATAAACACCTTTTTTTGTAGCACCCTTCTCGTAGGCTATATCTTTATGGTCTAATTCGTCTTGTCTAAATTTTATTATTTTTTCCTTTAAATCCTTTTCATCTCCTTCTATTTGGTCAATTTGGCTTTTATAATGTTCGTCTATTACCTCCTCGACAGAGGCCGTACATAACATCGCTGCTTTTTTTCCAAGTATTGTTGAACCAAACCCAAGGCCCAGCCCAAGCAAATCCCATAATGGTAGTAACTTTGTTGGTTTTATATTTCTTTTTTCTATTTCATCCTCAAAAAAATTTGAGTGTTCCTCCTCATGCTTCTTCATTTCTCCAATAATTTGTTTCAAATCATCATTTTTTACAATAGTATTTAAAGCAAGCAGTTGACCCTCATAAATTTTAATTGCACCTCTTTCTCCAGCGTGATCTACTCTTATAAATTCTTCTAATTTCTTTTTATTAGTTTTTTTCATAAACCAATGTTCTAATAGAAAAAACAACAATTAAAATTGATAAAATTGTATTTATTGCCGCTAGCGAAATTCCAAGAATTTTAAAAGTAGCATCTTTACAGTTAACAGGCAAAGATTTGTTAAGAGCCTCAAGCAATTTCGATTTATTTAAAATATCTGATGATCCATTTGTACAGGCTGATAGCTCATCAAATACACTATTCTCAATCCCAAAATGATACCCAGATAGTATAGCGCTCAAAGCAAATATCATAATTGTAACTATTAATATTTGATCATTATTTGAATAATTAAACCCGATAAAGCTTAAAAATATTGCAGCTAGGTAAGGTAACCTTTGATAAATACATAACTTACATGGTTGATACTGCAATATATACTCAATGTATAAAGCTGAAATTATTGAAATTAATGAGATAGATAAAATAATTAAATAAAAATTTTTTCTATTGGGAAATTGGATCATATTTAATTAATAAAATTATTTAAAAATTTATTTATAAAATAAGCAAAAATAATTAGAATAATCGATAAAAAGATTGAGAACTTAAGCAGTTTTTTTTCAATAATTTTTTTCATTGCTGGACCAAAATTCCCAACTAAAAATGCAATTAAAAAAAAACGTGACCCTCTTGTTACTAAAGAAATGATAATAAAATACAAAATATTAAAATTTATAAAACCACTAGTAATTGTTAGTAGCTTGAAAGGCACTGGAGAAAATCCAGCAATTGCTAATAAAGTTATCCAGGCAATAACACCACCTTCTGAGGAGACTTTATCTTTTAAAAATGAAGTATCATCAACACCATAAATTTCAAAAATTCTTAGTCCAATTTCATTGAAGAAAACATATCCAATAAGATAACCAAGACAAGCTCCCAAAATAGACCCAATAGTTGCAATTAATGCAATTCTAATCCATTCATGTTTTCGAGCTATTGTCATAGGAATTATCAAAACATCTGGTGGTATTGGGAATATAAAACTTTCAATAAAAGATATAAATCCTAAAATAGACTTAGATCTTTTGTTACCTGCAAGTTTAATTGTTTTATTGTAAAGCTCTTTAAACATATTTTCTTTTATTATAATAAGTGATTTAATACTATGAGTTAAAATATGTTAAGTTTTGGGCGAATGGCGGAACTGGTAGACGCGTTGGACTCAAAATCCAATAGTAGCAATACTGTGAGAGTTCGATTCTCTCTTTGCCCACCAAAAATTTATGAGTACACAAAATATTAATAATTTAGTCGAATTGTTTTTTAATAAATATAAAGAACAAAAAAAAGATAATATTTTTTTAACATCCTTAAAAGATGAAAGTAATTGTTTTACATGGGAAAAAACATTCCATTCAATTAAAAAACTTTCTTTAGAAATTAAAAAATATACAAATAAAGGCGATAGATGTTTACTAATATCTGAAAATAGACCTGAGTGGTTTATAACTGATCTTTCAGTAATGTTATCTGAAGCTATTACTGTTCCAGCTTATACAACTTATGTTGAGAAAGATTATGAATATATAATTGAAAATTGTAATCCAAAATTAATCTTTGTTTCCAACCAAGAACAATTTAATAAAGTTAAAGAAATTATAAAAAAAAATAGTTTTGATATTAAAATATTTTCTTTTGAAGAATTAGAAGTAAATGAGACCGATTATATAAATATTAATAAATTATTTTCCAATTTAGATTATCAAGATTTAAATATTCCAGACTTTTCAATTAAAAGAAATGACCCAGCTTGTATTATTTATACTTCAGGAACACAAGGTAATCCAAAAGGTGTAATCTTAAGTCATGGTGGTATTTTAAATAATTGTGAAGGTGCGCTTGATATATTAAAACCTTTACTAACAGATCAGACTAGATTTTTAACTTGGTTACCTCTTTCACATTCTTATGAACACACTGTTCAATTTGTTCAAATAAGTGTTGGAGCAAAAATATTTTACGCAGAAAGTATTGAAAAATTAATTAAAAATATGAACGATTGTAAACCTCAATTAATGACTGCTGTACCTAGATTTTACCAAAATTTATTTCAGAAAATTAATGTGAGTTTTAATAAAGCAACAGGATTAAAAAAAAGTTTAGTACTAAAAATGTTAGAGCTAGGAACCAAGAAGATAAACAAACAACCTTTAACAATTCTAGAAAAATTAATTGACAGTATTTTAGACAAAGTTGTTAGAAAAAAAATTAAAAGTCAATTTGGAGGTGAGCTTAAAACCTTCGTTTCAGGTGGAGGAGCGCTTGATAAAGAAGTTGGAATATTTTTAAATGCTATTGGACTCCCTACATTGCAAGGTTATGGATTAACTGAGACATCTCCAGTTGTGAGTTGTAACCCAATTGACGATATTAGGGTTGATACTGTGGGACCACCGTTTAAGGGCAATGAGGTAAAAATAGCCTCAGATGGAGAAATTTTAGTTAAAGGTGAAAATGTAATGTTGGGATATTGGAATAATCAAGAAGAAACCAACAAAGTTTTAAAAAACGGTTGGCTACATACAGGTGATATTGGAATTTTTGAGAGTGGTTATTTAAAAATTACTGACAGAAAAAAAGATATTTTGATTACACCTGGTGGAGATAATATTTCTCCAGTTAAAATAGAAAATGAATTATCAAATTCGAAATTTATTGATCAATCAATTGTTTATGGAGATAACAAACCATACTTAGTTGCTTTACTGGTTTTATCTGAAGAAAATATTAATTTAACAAAAGATCAAATAGAAAAAGAAATAGAAAATATTAATAAAAATCTTTCTAAAATAGAAAATGTAAAAAAATTTTTCATTATTAATGAAAAATTTTCAATTGAGAATGGAATGCTAACTCCAACCTTAAAACTTAAGAAATATAAAAATGAATTTGAAAAACTTTATTAAATATTTACATAAAACACTTTATTAATAGCGATTTAATTAACTTTTTTTTAACTAATAAAAAAAATAAAAAAAAATAAATTTTTTTTTATTTTTACAAAAAATTATATGTTTGACATAGCTATTCAAAAAAAATAAAAATTACTTATTAACGAATCATAAAGATTCGTTTATAAAAAAAGGGAGCTAAAGATGGCTAAAAGAAAAAAGAAAGCTGCTAAAAAGAAAACTAAGAAAAAAGCTAAGAAAAAGGCTAAGAAGAAAAAAAGAAGATAGTTTAGTATTCTTTTTAACTGATAACGCTTCTCATGGCGCTTGCGTGGGAAGCGTTTTTTTTTACTCCGCTATTTCCTGATTAATTATTACTTCTTTGACTGGTTTTTCCTCAATTTTTTGTACTTGTTTCTCTAAGTTTCTTTTAAGAGCTTTATCAAGTTTTTTCTGAGCATCTTCTAAGCTTGAACCAATCACAATTTGGAACTCTGTTAATAATCTATCATACGCTTTTTCAAATAACTGTCTTTCACTATATGACTGGTCAATCATAATATCATCACCCTTATTAAGATCTCTCACAACTTCTGCTAGATCATATATCTTACCAGACGAAATTTTTGCCTCATATTCTTGAGCTCTTCGGCTCCACATTGAACGCTTAATTTTTGGTTTACTTTTTAAAATACTTACACATTTATTAATTTGGTTTATAGTTGCCAGAGGTCTTAAGTGAGATTGTTTATTTACAGGAACCATTCCATTTGCTTTATCTTTTTCAAATTTTAAAATATATGTTTCAACGTCAATTCCACCTATATTAATTTTTTTAGTTTCAGTTATTTGACCAACGCCATGTTTTGGATATACAACATAGTCTTTAGCTTTGAATAATCTTTTTTCAGTTTCTTGTTTTTTTACTTTTTTGATTTCAGGTTTTTGTTCATTATTTTTAGGAATTCGTAATGGATCAGTCTTAATTTCAACCTTTTGTTTTTTTTTTTGATCTTTAATTATTTTTTTTTTAGTTAACCCTTTGGATGATTTTTTTACTTTTGAAACCTTTGTAGTTTTTTTTACTTTTACTGTTTTTTTTGCTGCAGTAGTCTTTTTTTTTGTAACTTTGTTAGGTTTTTTATTATTCAATATTTTCTTTAAAATATTCTTCATATTTATTTTTTACATCTTTAAATTTTTCGTGATCCGCTGGAGGATCTTTTCTTTCACTAATATTTGGCCATACATCCGCATACTTTTTATTTATCTCCATCCACTTACCATTGTTATCATCATTATCTGATATTATGGCGTCCACTGGACATTCTGGCTCACAAACGCCACAATCTATACACTCATCAGGTTTAATTACAAGCATATTTTTACCTTCATAAAAACAATCAACTGGGCATACCTCCACACAATCCATCAATTTACATTTGATGCACTTTTCATTAACTAAATAGGTCATATTTTTTTTTGTCGAACTTTCTCTTTAATGTTACCAACAACTTTTGCATCTAGATAAAGCAAACCAGATAGTCTTCTCATTAGATTTGTTTCGTACATATCAGCATCTTCATCAGAATATATAATATCCCATAATGCCTCAATTATGATTTTCTTGTCTTCCTCACTTATATTTTTCACTTCTCTAGTGAAATCAAGTATTTGATTTGAATCTTTTTCTTTTTCTTCTGCATCTTGTATAATTTTATCTATTTCCTCAGTCCCAGCTCCCATTTCAATAATTGCCTCTTTTATAATTTTTTTTTCTTTATCTGTATAATTCTCATCAATTTTAGCCGAATGAATTAATAAACAAGTAACTGCTATTATTGAAGGATGATTATCTTTTTTTTCAGTTTCTTCTTTTTTAAAAATATTAAACATTATTTTAAGTTAAGTTGTGAAAGAACATTAAACGGATTATCATTAATTTTCTTTTTAGTGTCTTTTTTAATTATTTTTCTTAATGGAATATATCTAAAGTGAAGATTATTATCTTTTTCATAAGTTTTATAATTCATTTTCTTAATTAATTTCACAAAATTTTCTTTATTACAACCTAGCAAATTCAACATTTCAGGAATTAACTTTATCTCTTTAATTTTATCTTCAGATTTAGTATTAAAAATCATTAAAAATAACCTCTCTAAAATATCTATCCTAACATATAGATTTTCAAATTTTTCAAAACCACATAAGAGCATTAAATTTTTATTAAGTTTTTGCTTTTCTTCTAAAAAGTTCAGTCCAAAAGTTGGTGGTAAGAAGTCAAAATTTTTCTCATTAAAGTTTTTCCATAAAAGAATTCTTAAGGATACAGAGCTTGGTTTAAATAATTTAAACAAAAAAACATGATATCTCCCAAATTTTACACCTAAGTTTCTTAATTTTTTCCTTTCATCTTGATTAAGTTTATTTAAATAATTTATTACCCCATCCCTTTTAACAACCCCATTATTTTCATAAAGATGATAAGCTAAAGCTCTTAATTCTGAATTATTATCCTTAACATTTTTTAAGTCTATTAGACTTTGTAGCTCTGTTTCAATTTTACCATTTATCCAGGACTGTAAATAAAAATTAAGCCTTGATTTTTCAGTGTTTTCAATCATTTCATCAATAATTATTTGAATCTGTGGATTTAGATAATCTGAGCCTGGAATTAATTTAGCTATTTGGTTATTGTTCCAATAAATTTTAAAATCATCTTTCAGTTCAATTAAGCCAGTATCAATTATTTGAGTTATTCTTTTGATAATTTCGGGGACTACGTTTTGTCTTGCAGCCTTTTTTAATGATTTTACATCAGCATCCAATGTATCAACTTTAAGATCTAGTTCTAATTTTAAACCTTTTAAACGACCAATAAATTGTTCATTTATCATTACCTCTTCATCATTAATAATCACTGTTTCAAACGTAATGTCTTGTTTTAAACCTCTGGCCAAAACACTTGCTCTTTTATCTACAAATGTTTTAGTTAACTCTTCATGAAGTCTATCTGATAGCTTATCTTCAAGATTTTTAGTTCTCTCAATCCAATAGTCCTGATTTTCAACCCAATTTGATTTATTTGAAACATAAGCCCAAGTTCTGACATTAGCAATTCGATTGGATAAAGAGTCAACGTTTCCGTCTAATTTATCCAATAAAGATAGCTGCTCTTTCATATAGTGATTTGGAACTTTTTTATTCCCAATCGTTAAAAAATTAAAAATTTTACTTACAACTTCAAAGTGATGACCATAAGTTTTTTTTACAAAATCAGGTATTTGGCAACATTCCCAAAGTATTTGTAAGATTTCACTATTATCTTGAATTTTAATATTTGTTGCTTCTTTTAAAAAATATTTTAATACTTTTTCATCCTGGCATTCATTAATTCGTCTTAGCCACTCTTTTTGTGGTCTCTCTTCTAAAGATTTTAATAATGAAACTTTATTACTAAAATTCAATTTTGAGTTTCTCCAAAAGATAGTTTGTATATCTGGAAAGCTATGAGATTCTAATGCTTCAATTTCCTCAGGTCCAACCTCTTTACATTCTCCAGTTGTACCAAACATGCCATCATTCAAATATCTTCCTGCTCTACCTGCTATTTGCCCAATTTCTGAAATATTTAAATTTCTTAATTTTTTTCCATCAAACTTTTTTAAATTTGAAAAATAAACATTATCTAGATCCATATTTATTCCCATTCCAATTGCATCAGTAGCAACTAAATAATCAACATCCCCAGATTGATATAAACTTACCTGTGAGTTTCTTGTTTTAGGGCTAAGTGAACCCATAACAATAGCGGCACCACCTTTTTGACGTCTTATCAATTCTGCGATCGCGTATACCTCTTCAGTAGAAAAAGCAATTACGGCACTTTTTCTCTCTATTCTTGAAATTTTTTTGTGACCACCAAAAGATAATTTAGAAAGCCTTTCTCGATTTTTAAATTCAATATCATCATCAAGTTTTTGAATAATTTTTTTAATAGAGTTTGAACCCATGAGCATGGTAAGCTTTTCACCTCTCATATTCAATAATCTATCTGTAAAAATATGACCTCGCTCGTGGTCATTACACATTTGTATTTCATCTATACCAACAAATTCTAAACTTTTATCCAATGGCATAGACTCAACAGTACAAAGAAAATATTTTGCATTTATTGGAATTATTTTTTCTTCACCTGTAATCAAAGCAACTTTTGATGGATCTATTTTTTTTATAATTTTGTCATAAACTTCTCTTGCTAAAAGTCTTAAAGGGAAACCAATCATGCCCGAATCAAAAGAAAGCATAGTTTCAATTGCTAGAAAAGTTTTTCCGGTATTTGTAGGCCCAAGAACTGCTGTGATTTTATTTTTTGTCATTTCTAGCTTTGGTATAGTTTTTTTTACCAATACTATATATTGTTACCTCTAAAGAACAAAAATGGGTTAAAACTAGTCCGAATCATTGAGGAAAAAGTTCTCATTTTTATTATTTAATGTTTTAAGGTTATCATAATTTCTAAAAATTAAATATATTTTTTTATGCCTCAGAAACTGTGGGAAGCAAATTCTCAAACAAAATCAAAATCAAATTTATTTGAATTTGAAAAGTTTTTAGCAAAGAAATTTAATTATGTTCCTAAGAAAGATTATAAAAAATTGTATAATTGGACAATTGAAAACTCAAAGCTTTTCTGGTCTTCTATATGGGAATTTTCAAATATTAAAGGTATCAAAAATGATAAATTTCATTTTCCAAAAGAAATTTTTAAAAGTAAATTTTTAGTGAAATCTAAATTAAATTATGCAGAAAATTTGTTGTCTAAAAATGATAATTCAAAAGCTGTTACATTTATTAGTGAAAATGGATACCGAGAAGAAAAATCTTGGAATGAATTAAATAATAACACTCTAAAATTAATTAATTTTTTTAAAAAAAATAAAATCAAAGAAAAAGACAGAATTGCAGCTTATACAGCAAATCAAATTGAGACTGTTGAGAGTTTTTTAGCAACTAGTGCTATTGGAGCAATTTGGTCATCCTGTTCGCCAGACTTTGGTATACAAGGTGTCATAGAAAGATTTTCTCAAATTAAACCAAAAGTATTAATAATTACAGATAGGTATTACTATAATGGTAAAGAGATAAATGTACTTGAAAGATTACCAGCTATTCTAAAAAAAATTAAATCTATTAAATGTGTTTTAATTACTAATTATCCAGGTAAAAAAAGTTTAAAACAAAATAAGATCAAAGGAATTAAAATTTTTTATTATAATAAAATTAAATTTAAAAAAGATAGAGAATTTACATTCAAAAAGTTTGATTTTGATAAAGAGCTAGCAATTTTATATTCAAGTGGAACAACAGGGAAACCAAAATGCATATGTCATAGAGCTGGTGGGGTTTTGTTACAGCATCTTAAAGAACATAAACTTCATTGTGATGTTAAGGAAGGAGATAATGTATTTTATTTTACTACTTGTGGGTGGATGATGTGGAACTGGTTAATGACTTTCTTGGCATCAAAAGCTTCAATTGTTCTATTTGATGGCTTTCCAATGCATAAAGGAAGTGATTTACTATTTAAAATAGCTGAGAAAGAAAAAATCTCTTTGTTTGGTATAAGTGCAAAGTATATTGACCAATTAAAGAAGCTTAACATAAATATTAAAAAAAAATTTAAACTAAAGTCTCTCAAAACTATTTGTTCTACTGGATCACCCTTATCCTCGGAGGGTTTTGATTATGTTTATAAAAATATAAAAAAAAATGTTCATTTAGCATCTATTGCGGGTGGAACAGATTTAGTATCATGCTTTGTATTAGGAAATATATATTCTCCAGTTTACAGGGGTCAAATTCAGAATAATGGATTAGGAATGAATACAGACGTTTTTTCTGAAAGAGGAAAGTCTTTAATAAATCAAAAGGGAGAATTAGTTTGTAAATCGCCATTTCCCTCAATGCCAAAATTATTTTGGAATGATAAGAATAATGAAAAATATAAGAGTGCATATTTCAAAAAATATAAAAATGTTTGGCATCATGGAGACTTTGCTGAGAGAAAATCTAACGGAGGTTATGTAATTTATGGAAGATCAGATGCTACACTAAATCCTGGTGGAGCAAGATTAGGTACTGCTGAGATATATTCTGTAGTTGATAAATTTAAAGAAGTGAAAGAATCAATAGTTATAGGTCAGAAATGGGATAATGATGTGAGAATTATATTATTTGTTGTTCTTAAGAAACCTAACTCATTAAATGAGGCATTATCTCTAAACATAAAAAAAGCTATACGTTTAGATGCATCCCCACGGCACGTACCCAAAAAAATAATTGAGGTCTCAGATATACCAAGAACAAAAAATGGAAAAATAGTTGAGATTGCTGTCAGAAATACTATTGAAGGAAATAAAATAAAAAATATTCAAGCTCTTATAAATCCTAATATTTTAAATGAATTTAAAAATTTGGATGAACTTAAGACACCATAAATACTTCTAAATTTATATAGACAATAATAATTGATTAATATTAAATAGTAATAATAATTAATAGATTGGAGTAAAAATGATTAAAAACTTATTCAAAAGTTCTCTAATGATATTACTTCTGACACTTGGTTTGTCAGGTAAATCGTTTGCTCAAGAACTAAAATTTTTTACAATTGGTACAGGAGGAACGGCTTACACATATTATCCAGTTGGTGGAATGATTGCAAATGCAATTTCTAAACCGCCAGGATCAAGAGAATGTGGTAAGGGTGGAAGTTGTGGAGTTCCTAACTTAATTGCATCTGCTGTTTCATCAAGAGGATCAGTAGATAATGTAAATGCTATTATTTCAGGATTAAGAAATTCAGGATTTGCACAGTCTGATGTTGCTTATTGGGCTTACACTGGTACTGGAACTATGGAAGGAAAAGAACCAGCAAAAGATTTAAGAACTATCGCTGCACTTTTCCAAGAACATATTCATTTAGTTGCACTTAAGAAAAGTAATATTAATTCTGTTAAAGACCTAAAAGGTAAAAGAGTTTCACTCGATGAACCTGGATCTGGTACGTATGTTGATGCCAAATTAATTTTAGAGTCAAATGGTTTAAGTACTAGCGATGTAAAAGCTGAAGCTTTAAAAGGTAAAGCAGCTACAGACGCACTAAGAAATGGAAAAGTTGACGCAATTTTTGTTGTAGCAGGTTTTCCAACAGGAGCTATTGTTGAGTTAGCATCTGCAGTTGATGTAAAATTAGTTCCTATAGATGGTGCAGGAGCTAAAGCATTAACTTCAAAATACGGATTTTTCTCACAAAGCCCAATTCCTTCAGGAACTTATGAAGGAGTTGATGAGGTAAATACTGTAGCAGTAGGTGCCCAATGGTTTACTTCTGCAAAAGAAGATAATGAACTAATCTATCAAATAACTAAAGCTTTATGGAATAAAGAATCTAGAAAGCTTATGGATGTTGGTCATGCTAAAGGTAAAACAATAACACCTGAATCTGCTCTTTCTGGAGTGGGTGTACCGTTACATCCTGGTGCAGAAAAGTTCTATAAAGAAGCAGGACTTATAAATTAAATTTATAAGTATTCTAAAATAAATTGTGCCCTAGGTCTAATGACCTAGGGCATTATTATGTCTCAATTTAATATTTCCCCTGAAGAAGTTTCAAAACTTGAAGAAAAGTTTGAGATAAAAAGTAATGAAAGAAAATTAAAAAATTTTTTAAAATTATTAACGTTTATCGCACTAGTTACGATGTCAATTTACCATTTTTATGCTTCAGGATTTGGAACAATTAGAGATATACTTCATAGAGGTATACACATCTCTTTTGTAGTTGGCCTAGTGTTTTTATTTTATAATTGGAAAAGTTTTCCTGATGAAAAATCAAAAAGCAAAGTTCCTATAATAGATATTATTTTTTCAATTCTTGTTGTAATAACTGCACTTTATCTACCTTTATTACCTCCTGAAATATTAGCAAGCAGAGTAGGAAATCCTTCAAGCACTGAAGTTATCATGGGATCAATACTTATAATTTTGACCCTTGAGGCTGCAAGGAGATCTATTGGATACACACTACCATTAATATGTGTAATATTTATGATTTTTGCACTTTATGGTCCTATCTTCCCTGGAGCTTTAAAGCACGGTGGTAGTAGTTGGGCAGGGTTTGTAAATCATATTTATATAACTAACCAAGGAATTTATGGAATCGCTGTTGGTGTTATGGCTCAATATGTTTTTTTATTTATTTTGTTTGGAGTACTTGCAACACGAATAGGACTAGGACAATTGTTTATTGATTTAGCAATGGTAATAGCTGGACGATACTCTGGAGGACCAGCAAAAGTGGCAATATTTTCTTCAGCATTTTTAGGAACCATATCTGGTTCCTCAATTGCAAATACAGTAACAACTGGATCTTTAACAATACCTGCAATGAAAAAAGTTGGATATCCACCACATTTTTCTGGTGCTGTGGAAGCTACAGCATCTACTGGCGGACAAATAACTCCACCTATTTTAGGGGCTGCTGCATTTATTATGGTGGAATATTTAGAATTACCTTTAAGGGATATTTTAGCAGCTGCATTAATTCCAGCACTGCTTCACTATTTTGGAATTTTTGTAATGGTTCATTTAGAGGCAAAAAAATTAGGACTTAGAGGTTTAAACGAAAGTGAGGTTCCTAAATTTATAAAAATTATACAAGATAATTGGCTTGCAATAGTTCCATTGTTTATCTTGGTATATTTAATTTTAATTGGTCGGACTCCTGATTATGCTGCAGTAAATGGAATAATTGCATGCGTCGTTATTGGATTTATTAGAAAAAAAAATAGACTTACTTTTAACGACTTATTTGAGTGTCTTGCAAGAGGAGCAAAGAATACTTTGGCTGTTGGAGCCGCTGCAACATCAATAGGGATTATAGTTGGTGTAGTTACACTAACAGGTGTTGGTTTTAGATTAGGTTATGTAGTAATCCAAACGGCTGGTGATATTGGAGGTTTCTTCTTAAACTTTTTACCTTTTAATTATTTTTCTTTAGCCGATCTAACATTATTTTTCTCACTAATATTAATTGCAATATCATGCATATTTATGGGTACAGGAGTACCAACTACTGCAACATACATAATATTAGTTGCTGTTGCTGCCCCTGCTCTCACTCAATTACAAATTGAGCCCATTGTTTCTCACTTTTTTGTATTTTATTATGGTGTCTTAGCTGACATAACACCGCCAGTTGCTCTTGCAGCATATGCTGCTGCTGGAATTGCAGGATCAAATCCATTTACCACGGGTAATACTGCATTTAGATTAGGAATTGCTAAAGCCCTTGTGCCTTTTGTATTTGTCTATTCACCATCTCTATTATTAGTTGCTCAAGGGTTTAATTTTTATGATTTTTTTGTAACTTTAATTTCTGCAATGATTGGAATTGGTTTGATTGGAATAGGATTTACAGGCTATCTATTTAAAAGAGTTTCTACGTTTCAAAGATGGTATTTAGGAATTATTTCATTACTATTTATTGCACCTGGTTTAAGTTCATCAATTATTGGTTTATTTTTAGTGTTGCCAATATTTATTCTTCAATTAAGAAAATAAGACTTATCCACCTAGTCCAGCATCTGGAAGAGGTCTTCTTAAAATTTTCCAAATCCCAACCGCACTTGCAATTAATTTATTTTTACACTTAAGTTTGCAATTCATAAATATCATTGAATTTGTAACTTTTTGAATTTCTACTGTTCCCAATAATTCATCTCCAGTGTTCGAGGGAGCTATAAATTTTATATCCAATGAAATAGTTACACATGGTTTATTCCCACTTGCTCTGTGACAAGCAGTACCTGCACCTGCATCAATGATTGTACAAATATAACCACCATGGGTTATCCCAGCTTTATTTAAATGTGTTTTTTTAATCTTAGTTTTAAACTCAAATTTTTTCTTGCTTATAGATCTAAATAATAAACCACCATTATGTTTCATGTAGCTTGGTTTATTGCTTAATTGTTCAAATTTTTTTTTCATTAAAGGATTATTGTCATAATTAGTATAAATAATAAAACTAAACAAAAGAAATAAATTACAGATTTTTCAAGTGATATTTTCATTTATCCTTTCATTTTGGTGCGCCTGCTAGGAGTTGAACCCAGAACCTCCTGGTCCGTAGCCAAGCGCTCTATCCAATTGAGCTACAGGCGCAATTTGTACAGTTTTTATACATAATTAATAATGTAAATTATTTTTTTAGCAAATATTGATATATATATATTACAAAAATGAATATAGACTTATTAGTTCCTGATATAGGAGACTTTGAAAACGTTGAAATAATCGAAGTACTTGTAAAAAAAGGGGACAAAATCAATAAAAATGACCCTGTTGTCACATTAGAAAGTGATAAATCAAGTGTTGAAGTGCCATCCAATTATGAAGGTACAATTGAAAATATAAATGTAAAAATTGGTGATAAAGTTTCTAAAGGTGATTTGATATTAACTCTATCTTCAGAAAATAAAGCTGAACATGAGAAAATTAGTAAAACTTTAGATGAAAAAATTCCACCTTCAACAGAGAAATTAATAGAGGAAGCAGAAACTGCTACAAAATCTGACACAAAAGTTGAAACAAAAGTTATAGAGCCAACACAAATCAAGCAAACAAGATTGATTAATGAAGTTAAAATGGTTAGTAGTAACGACGATATTGATCCTGTTGAAACTAAAGAGTGGTTAGATTCTTTAAGTGCAGTTTTGCAAAATGATGGTTCTGAAAGAGCTCATTTTTTAATTAAACAATTAATTGATCAATCTTATAAAGCTGGATCTAAAATTCCTCATACTCAAACTACCCCTTACGTGAATACAATACCACCTGAGGAAGAAAAAAGATCACCTGGAGATCAAAATATAGAACGTAAGTTAAGATCATTAATTAGATGGAATGCTGCTGCAATGGTAGTAAGAGCAAATAAAAAACATCCTGAACTTGGCGGTCACATAGGAACATTTGCATCAGCTGCAACCTTGTATGATGTTGGCATGAATCATTTTTGGCGAGCAAAAAATAATAAATTTGGAGGTGATCTAGTATATTTTCAAGGTCATAGTGCACCAGGAATGTATGCAAGAGCTTTTCTTGAGGGAAGACTAAATGAAAAGCAGTTAGATAGATTTAGACAAGAAGTACAAACTGGTGGACTTTCATCTTATCCTCATCCATGGCTAATGCCAAACTTTTGGCAGTTTCCGACAGTTTCAATGGGAATTGGTCCAATGTTAGCAATATATCAAGCAAGATTTATGAAATACCTAATCAATAGAGGATTAATTAAAGATGAGGGAAGAAAAGTTTGGGCTTTTCTTGGAGATGGAGAAATGGATGAACCTGAGTCACTTGGTGCAATCGGTTTAGCGGCTCGTGAAAATTTAGATAATTTAATATTTGTTGTAAACTGCAACTTACAAAGATTAGACGGTCCAGTAAGAGGAAATGGAAAAATAATTCAAGAATTAGAGGGTATTTTTAGAGGAGGTGGTTGGAACGTTTTAAAAGTTATTTGGGGATCTTATTGGGACTCACTTTTAGCAAATGATAAGACGGGACATTTAGTAAAAATTATGAATGAGACCGTAGACGGTGAATATCAAGCATTTAAAGCAAGAAATGGACTGTATGTGAGAGAAAAGTTTTTTGGTAAATATCCTGAAACAAAAGAATTAGTTTCATCGATGTCAGACACCGATATTTGGCGTCTTAATAGAGGAGGTCATGATCCTCATAAAGTTTATGCTGCATATGATAAAGCGGTCAATCACAAGGGAAGCCCCACAGTCATAATAGCCAAAACTATAAAAGGCTATGGTATGGGTAAAAGCGGTGAAAGCGTAAATACTACTCACCAACAAAAGAAGTTGGATGTTGATGATTTAATGTATTACAGAGATAGGTTTGATGTTCCTTTAACAAATTCTCAAGTCAAAAATATTGAATATTTCAAACCAGATGAAAATTCTGAAGAAATTAAATATTTAAAAAAAAGAAGATTAGAACTTGGTGGTTTTATACCAGAGAGAACATCATACTCAAAACCGATTAAAGCACCAGTTAAAGATATTTTTGATTTTATGAAAAAGTCTACTGGTGAAAAAGAAATGTCTACAACAATGGCACTAGTAAGAATGTTAACTAATCTTTTGAGAGATAAAAATGTTGCACCAAAATTGGTTCCGATCATTCCTGACGAAGCTAGAACATTTGGAATGGAAGGTTTCTTTCAAAAAATAGGTATTTATGCTCATGAAGGTCAAAAATATGAGCCAGAAGATTCAGCACAACTTTCATCCTATAGAGAAGAAAAAAGTGGTCAGGTATTAGAAGAAGGTATTACAGAAGCTGGTTCAATGTCATCTTGGATAGCAGCTGGAACAGCATATACAAATCATGACATTGAAATGATACCAATTTATCTTTTCTATTCTATGTTTGGCTTTCAAAGAATTGGAGATTTTGCTTGGGCTGCAGGAGATAGTCAAGCAAGAGGCTTTTTAATTGGTGCAACTGCAGGAAGAACAACACTTGCAGGAGAAGGTCTTCAACACCAAGATGGTCATAGTCATTTGTTAGCATCAACAATTCCAAACTGCATTTCTTATGATCCAACATTCCATTATGAATTAGCTGTGATTTTTAGAGAAGGTTTAAGAAGGATGCATGAAAAAAATGAAAATATTTTTTATTATATTACAACCATGAATGAAAATTACTCCCACCCTGCAATGCCAGATGATTGTGAGGATGGAATTCTCAAGGGAATGTACAAAATTAAAGAGACATCAAGTTCTAAAGATGCAAAAATTCAATTATTAGGCTCAGGAACAATACTAAGAGAAATGATGGCAGCATCAGAAATTCTCAAAAAAGAATATCAGGTCGATAGTGAAGTTTGGAGTGTTACTAGTTTTAATGAGTTAAGAAAAAATGGAATGGAAGTTGAACGATTAAACCTTCTAAATCCCGCAGAAACAAATAAAAAATCATATGTAGAGGAATGTTTAGGTAAACAACAAGGTCCTATCCTTACAGCCACTGATTATATGAGAATAAATGCTGATCAAATAAGACCTTTTACAAAAAAGAGCTTTTATTCATTAGGTACTGATGGGTATGGAAGAAGTGATACAAGAAAAAACTTAAGAAATTTTTTTGAAGTAGATAAAGAACATATAGTTGCTTATAGCCTTAGTGTTTTATCTAATGAACAGCTTGTTGCATCAAAGTATGCTGAAGACGCAATCAAAAAGTATAAAATTGATAAAAATAAACCTATGCCAACAAAAATGTAAATGTCTGATCAATCAAATAAAATATCTGCAAGTCCAAAAGTTAGAAAATTTGCGAGAGAACTGGGAGTAGATATAAATAATGTTAAGGGAACAGAGAGATCAGGCAGGGTTGTTGAAAAAGATTTAAAAGATTTTGTTTCATCTAGAATTAATCATCCTGAGAATAATGTTGAAAGTAAAAAAGAAAAAATTATTAAAAGTGAATATCAACATTCAGATTTTGGAGAAGTTGAAATTAAAGATATTCCTAGAGTAAAAAAAATAGCAGCTCCACATCTTGTAAATTCGTGGACAAACATTCCACATGTAACTAACCACGATGAGGCTGATATTACAGAAATGGAAGAATTTAGAAGCTCAATAAAAGATAATTATACAGGAGAAAGAATAAAAATTACTCCTCTTGCATTTATTATAAAAGCATTGGTACTTTCACTAAAAAAATTTCCATCATTTAATTCATCAATCGATGATATTGAAAATGGAAAGATTACTTTTAAAAAGTATTTTCATGTTGGTATCGCAGTTGATACTCAACATGGACTTATGGTTCCTAAAATTAGAGATGCTAATCAAAAAGATATCAATCAGTTAAGTGAGGAATTAAAAAAAGTAAGTGATGATTGTAGAAATTTAAAAATTGATAAAAAAGAGTTCTTTGGAGGATCAATGACTATCACAAGCTTAGGTGGCATAGGTGGTTCGTTTTTTACACCAATAATTAACTTTCCAGAAGTTGCTATACTTGGCGTTGGTAGAAGCTATAAAAAACAGGTATTTATTGATGGTAAATTTATTCCAAGAACCATGCTTCCACTATCTCTCTCATATGATCACAGAATTATAGATGGTGCTGAGGCTGCGAAGTTTAATAATGAATTAAAAGATAATCTTGGGTCTAATTTTGCATATAACTTGAGTAAATGATTACTAAAATTGAAATACTAGCAGATGATGTGTGCGTCCACTTTAATGGAGAAAATTCTGAAATTTTTCCTAATATTTGGCTAAGAGATCATGCAAAAGATGAGCAAAATTGGGATAAAAGGTCTAGCCAAAGGAAGACATATACAGCAGCATTAGATATAAATTTAAAAGTTAACAAAGCAGAAATAATTGAAAATGGAAAATATTTGAGTGTCTCCTGGCCTGATTTAGAAAAACCAGTTAAATATTCATCTGAATTTCTAACTAATAATAAAATAAAAAAGAAAAAAGAAATTAAATCTAATTTAAAAATCTGGAAATCTAATGAAATAAAAGAAGAAATTTTTTTAGATTATAGCTCAATATTATCAAATGAAGGATTTAGAAATTTTTTGAAAAATCTTCATGACTATGGATTTTCAGTAATTAAAAACTGTGAAACCAATTTAAAGTCTGTTGAAACAATTGCAAATAAAATTGGTTACGTAAGAAACTCTATATTTGGAGGACTATGGAGTTTTGAGTCGGATGAAAATAAAGCTGATAGCGCTTACACTCAAGAAGAACTCAGACCTCATACAGACTCAACCTATAGCAATGATGCTCCAGGATTACAATTATTACTATGTTGCGAATACAATGCTAAAGGTGGAGAGTCGATAATGGTTGATGGATTAAAAATAGCAGAAACTATTAAAAAAGAAAACCAGCAGATGTATGAATTAATGACTAAAATAAATGTTAAGGGAAATTATATCGGCGATGGTGTTTATCTTGAGGCTGAAAGACCAATATTTAAGTTAAATGAAAATAATGAAATAGTTCAAGTTAGTTTTAATAATTATGATCGAGCACCATTTAGATTTGAAAAAGATTTAACGTTAAAGTTCTATGAAGCAATAAAAACATTTGATATTATTGCTAATAATAAAGATTATCAGTGGCGACACATACTTAAACCTGGAGAACTTCTAATATTTAATAATTGGCGAATACTCCATGGTAGAGGATCGTTTAATGGAGTTAGAAAAATGTCTGGATGTTATATTAACAAAGAGGATTTTGACAGCTCTTGTAAGTTAAACGGAATAAATTAATTAATAAAATTATCTAATTAAATATAATGACAAAATCCCTTTCAATGGTCTGCGCACTAGTCACAACTTTTATTTGGGGAACGGCTTTCATCGCTCAAGACACTGGCATGGATAATATCGGTCCATTAACTTTTAATTCAGCAAGATTTATTGTTGGTTTTTTTACAATATTACCACTTGCCTTATTATTTGAGAGGAAGAAAATTAAACTAGAAATACTTTCAAAATCTAAACTTTTTATAAAATATTTAGTTTTCATGGGAGTATCCCTGTTTTTGGGAACTTTTTTACAACAAAGTGCTCTCCAATATACAAATATTGCAAATGCAGCTTTTTTTACAGTATTTTACGTACCGATAGTTCCAATTTTGTTATTTTTCATCTACTCCAAAAAAGTTCATTGGAGTATATGGCCAGCAATTGGTCTTTGTATCCTTGGTGTATACCTTCTAAGTGATTTTTCTAACTCAGAAATTATGTTAGGTGATGGTCTAGTTATATTGTGCTCAGTATTTTGGGCTTTGCACATAATTTTTGCCGGTAAGTTCATGGAAGAATTTGATATCCCAATGTTTTATGCTGCACTTCAAGCATTATTTGTTGCAACACTCTCATTTATCTTTTCTTATATTTTTGAAGAATTCAATATTTCAAAAATATTAATGGAAAGTAGTTCTATCCTTTACGCAGGAGCATTATCAGGCGGTATAGCCTTTACATTACAAATGTATGCTCAAAAAAACATAGAAGAGGCACCAGCAGCAATTATTTATTCTCTCGAGGGAGTATTTGCAGCTGTAGCAGGATGGATTATTCTCAATCAATTTTTAAGTACTAATAACATGATTGGATGTTTATTAATATTGATTGCAGTAATTTCTTCTCAAATTTCACCTAGTTCTAAAAATTAGCTATAAGCAATTACAAAAAGAATTAAAGCAAGAAAAGTTCTGTAATAAACAAAAATATTTAAATTAAAATTTTTTACATAAATTAAAAAATATTTGATTGTTAAATAGGAAACTATAAATGAAAAAATTATTGAATATAAAAATAATATATTCAAATCTATATTTGCATTCATTACATCTTTCAAACTAAGTATACTAGCTCCCGCTAACGCAGGTATTGATAAATAAAAAGATATTTTTGAAGAATCTACTCTATCAAAATTTAAAAACCTTGAAGCTGTAATTATTATACCTGATCTGCTTACACCAGGTATGACAGCTAAAATTTGAAAAATACCAATGATCAAAATATTTTTTAAACTTAAACTGGTATCAATTTTATTTTTAATATTAGATCGGTCTGCAATAAATAATAAAATACCAAATATTAAAGTTGTCCATGCTATAACTTTTAAATTTCTTAAATTTTCAATTAGCCCTGATGTATAAATAAAATAACCAACAATAACTAATGGTAAAGAACCTAAAATTATAAGTAATAATAAAGACTTATTTCCTAAAATATTTACTAAATCCTTCCTAAAATAAAAAATAATTGCCAAAAGGGATCCTAAGTGAAGACTAATATCAAGTTGAAGCGAACTAATACTAAAGTTCGATACTTTTGATATAATTATAAGGTGGGCAGTGGAACTTACTGGTATAAATTCCGAAAAACCTTGTACAAACGCTAAAATTGATGCTTCTATATATTTTGAAATCATTAAGGACTTTTAATAGATAGTTAAAAGATTACCTAAATAAGGCAATCTTTTAAATGCATATCAACTATGCATAAAATAGAAAATGTAATAATATATGAGTTTTTTGAAAATATATGTCAGTATTTATTACCTAGTAATGCTTTAAGGAAATATACTTCTGGTGTATAAGGCGACTTAAATGACAAATAAAATGCTTAAGTTTGTGGATATAGGTCAACAAAATCCACCTAAAAGAGACAAATCCCAAAGAAAAGAGGATTTTGGTGAGATTTATCAGGAGTTTATTCACGAAAAAGCTAAAGAACAATCAAGTAGGTGTTCACAATGTGGTGTTCCTTTTTGTCAGGTTCACTGTCCATTAAGTAACAATATACCTGATTGGTTAAAGTTAACTGCAGAGGGAAGGTATGAAGAAGCTTACCATCTATCCCAAAGTACCAATAATATGCCGGAAGTTTGTGGAAGAATATGCCCACAAGATAGGTTATGTGAGGGAAACTGTGTAATTGAGCAATCGGGACATGGAACAGTAACAATTGGTTCAGTTGAAAAATATTTAACAGATAAAGCTTGGGAAAATGGCTGGGTAAAACCAATAAATGTAAAAATTGAAAATGAACAAAGTGTTGGAATTATTGGAGCAGGTCCTGCAGGACTAGCTTGTGGTGAAGAATTACGTAAAAAAGGATACCAAATAACAATATATGATCGGTATGACAGAGCAGGCGGATTGTTAATCTATGGAATACCAAATTTTAAATTAGAAAAACATGTAGTCGAGAGAAGAATTAAACTTTTAAAAGAAGGTGGAATAAAATTTGTTCATAACTTTGAGGTTGGTAAAGACTCTTCATTGAAAGAATTACAATCAAAACATGATGCCTTATTAATTTCAACAGGTGTTTACAAAGCAAGAGAAGTTAACTTACCTGGAAATGATCTCAGTAATATTTTTCCTGCAATGGAATTCTTAACAGCTTCAAACAAAAAAGGCTTAGGCGATAAAGTTGAAATGTTTGACAACGGAACATTAAATGCGGAAGGTAAAGATGTAGTAGTAATTGGCGGTGGAGATACTGCAATGGACTGTGTAAGAACTTCTGTAAGACAAAAAGCTAAATCTGTAAAATGTCTTTATAGAAGAGATAGAGAAAATATGCCTGGATCTGCGAGAGAAGTAGGTAATGCAGAGGAGGAAGGTGTAGAATTTATTTGGCTAAGTAATCCAAAAGAGTTTAGAGGAACTAATAAAGTAAATAGTATTATTGTAGATAAAATGAAATTAACAGATCCAGATGAAAGTGGCAGAAGAAGACCTGTTGCAGAAGAAAACTCAGAATTTGAAATTAATGCTGATTTGGTGATTAAATCCTTAGGTTTTGACCCGGAAGATTTACCAGTTCTATTTCAGGAACCTAGATTACAAGTTTCACAGTGGGGAACAATAAAAGCTGACTTTGATACCTTGGAAACTAGTATACCAGGTGTATTTGCGGCTGGAGATATAGTTAGAGGAGCTTCATTAGTAGTATGGGCCATTAAAGATGGTAGAGATGCTGCGACTTCAATTGAAAGTTATCTTCAGTCAAAACAAAAAATGAAGGTTGCATAATGGATATCCAAAACAAAAATCGTAAACTTTTAAAAAAAAATTATGTTTATGATGAAACTATGGAGCATGATGCATGTGGAGTAGGCCTTGTTGCATCAACTGAGGGTCTAAAATCAAGAAAAGTAGTCGAATACGGTATTGAGGCTCTAAAAGCTGTATGGCATAGAGGTGCAATTGATGCAGACGGTAAAACTGGTGACGGAGCAGGTATTCATATTGAAATACCAAATGATTTCTTTGCGGAAAAAATTGAAATAACAGGTCATGAGCACGATAACTCAGATTTATGTGTGGGAATGATTTTCTTGCCAAGAAATGACTTTGGGGGACAAGAGCAATGCAGATCAATTGTAGAAAGTGAATTAACAAAAAAGAATTTTAATATTTATGGATGGAGACAAGTACCTGTGGATCCTTCTGTTTTAGGAGAAAAGGCAGAACAAACTAGACCTGAGATTACACAAGTTCTTTTTACTCATAATGATAAGTCAATTCATGGTAAAGATTTAGAAAGAGCTCTTTATGAAACTCGAAGAAAAATTGAAAAAGAAGCTTTAAGAAATCAATTAAACAATTTTTATATTTGTTCATTCAGCTCGAAATCAATAATTTATAAAGGAATGTTTTTAGCGGAGTCTTTATCTGATTTTTATCCAGATTTAAAAGATGAGCGTTTCATTTCACGTTATGCAATTTTCCATCAAAGATTTTCTACTAATACCGCTCCAAGTTGGGATTTAGCCCAACCTTTTAGATCAATTGCTCACAATGGGGAGATAAATACTTTAAAAGGAAATATTAATTGGATGAGAATTCACGAAGAGGAAATGTTTAGTCCTTTATTTGATGATATGGAAAATTTAAAACCTGTAATCCCTGCAGGTAATTCTGATTCTGCGTCATTAGATAATGTATTCGAATTATTAAATATTTCTGGACATTCAGCACCTCTAGCGAAACTTATGCTAATACCAGATGCTTGGTCAAAGAAAAGTAAAGTCCTTCCAAAAGATCATCAACAACTTTTTAACTTTTTAAATAGCACAATGGAACCATGGGATGGACCTGCTGCTATAGCTGCAACTGATAATGAGTGGGTTATTGTAGGTAGTGACAGAAATGGACTAAGACCTCTCAGATATACCATCACAAGGGATAAACTTTTGTTTGCAGGTTCTGAGACAGGAATGATCGACCTAAATGAGAAGAAAATTGTTTCAAAGGGAAGATTGGGACCTGGTGAAATATTAGGAGTAAGAATTGAAAAAGGAAAAGTTTATACAAACAATCAAATAAAAAACTATTTGTCTAAAGAATACAAACACTTCAATAATCAAATAATTGAATTAGATAAATCATTAACTATAGAAAATGAAAAAAGTGAATTTTTAGGTGCTGATTTAAAAAAGATTCAACATTGTTTTGGTTATAGTCTTGAGGACTTGGAGTTAATTCTACATCCCATGGCTGAGGATGCTAAAGAAGCAACTGGGTCTATGGGAGATGACACTCCCCTTGCAGTTTTATCTGATAAATATAGGCCTCTTTATCATTATTTTAGACAGAATTTTAGTCAGGTAACCAATCCCCCTATCGATTCACTTAGAGAGAATAAGGTGATGAGCTTGAAAACCAGGTTCGGAAATTTAGGAAACATACTAGATTTTTCTAATCTTACAGAGGAAAATATTTATGTTTTAGATAGTCCAATTTTATCAAACACTCAGTTTGAAAAATTTATAAAGTATTTTGGAGATAATTATAAAATTTTAGATTGCACATTTAATACTGATCAAACTTTAGAAGAGGCTATTGAATTATTAAAAAATAACGCTGAAAAAGCAGTTAGAGAGGGTAACACCCAACTTATTTTGTCTGATAAAAATATATCTGAAACAAAATTACCAATGCCAATGTTGTTATGTATTGGTGCAATAAATACTCATTTAATAAAATTAGGCTTAAGAGGCTATGCATCAATTAATGTACAAACAGGAGATGCTCTAGATACCCATTCATTTGCAACATTAATAGGTGTTGGAGCAACAACGGTCAATCCTTACTTAGCATTTGATAGTTTATATCAAAGATATTCAAAACAGCTTTTTGGGAATTTCTCATTTGATGAGTGCGTGGGTAGATATATAAAATCAGTAAATCTTGGACTATTAAAAATAATGTCAAAGATGGGTATATCAGTTTTAAGTTCATATAGAGGTGGATGTAATTTTGAAACTGTTGGATTGAGCAGAACAATTGTAAAAGATTATTTTCCAGGAGTATTATCTAAAATTTCTGGAATAGGTCTTACTGGTATTGAAAAAAAAATAAGATCTATACATAAAGATGCATTTGATATTCACTCTAATATTTTACCAATTGGTGGAATTTACAGATATAGAAAAAATGGTGAAACTCATCAATATCAAGGAAAATTAATTCATCTTTTACAAGCAGCTGTAGGCTCAAATTCATATGAAACTTATAAAAAATATACTAAGGGTATTTATGGTTTAAAACCAATTAGTTTAAGAGATTTAATTGATTTTAAAAATCAACAGGCAATTGATATTGATCAAGTTGAGCCAATAACTGAAATCATGAAAAGATTTGGAAGTGGAAGTATGTCTCATGGAGCGTTATCAAAAGAAGCACACGAAACACTTGCCATGGGTATGAACAGAATTAAAGGAGCTTCATGTAGTGGAGAAGGCGGAGAAGATGAAGAGAGATTTAAAGTATTAGATAATGGAGATAGTGCAAATTCTAGAGTTAAGCAAATTGCTTCAGCGAGATTTGGAGTGACTATTAACTATTTAAATAATTGTAATGAGATTGAAATTAAAATTGCTCAGGGAGCAAAACCTGGAGAAGGTGGTCAATTACCAGGATTTAAAGTAACTGAAGAAATTGCAAGATTGAGACATTCTACTCCTGGTGTAACTTTAATCTCACCACCACCACACCACGATATTTATTCAATTGAAGATTTAGCTCAGCTTATTTATGACCTTAAGCAAATTAATCCTAAGGCAAGAGTTGGTGTTAAATTAGTTGCCTCTTCTGGTATAGGAACTATTGCAGCAGGTGTTGCCAAAGCTAAAGCTGACATAATATTAATTTCAGGTCACAATGGTGGAACAGGTGCTACCCCACAAACAAGTGTTAAATATGTTGGTATTCCATGGGAAATGGGCCTAACAGAGGCAAACCAAGTATTAACTTTAAATAAATTAAGGCACCTTGTTACATTAAGAACGGATGGAGGAATTAAAACAGGAAGAGATGTAGTGATTGCAGCAATGATGGGTGCTGAAGAATTTGGTGTAGCAACAACTGCGTTAGTCGCGATGGGTTGTATTATGGTAAGGCAATGCCATTCTAATACATGTCCAGTTGGAGTTTGTACACAAGATGATGAATTAAGAAAAAAATTTACTGGTACTCCGGATAAAATAGTAAATCTATTTTCTTTTATTGCTCAAGAAGTTAGAGAAATTTTATCAAGTTTAGGATTTAAAAATTTAAACGAAGTAATTGGAAGAACAGATTTATTAAGACAAGTGAGTAAAGGATCGCCAAATTTAGATGACTTAGATTTAAATCCTTTATTTGTTCAAGCTGATCCCGGTACAAATAAAAGATATTGTGAAACACCAATAATAAATGAAGTTCCAGATACTTTGGACCAAAAAATTTGGCCTGAGATAGAAAGTTTAATTAATAGAAAATTGCCTTTAGAAAATATTTATGCAATCGAAAACACAGATAGGGCAGTTGGAACAAGAATTTCTTATAATCTTTATAAAAAATTTGGAAATAATAAATTAGAGGAAAATACTTTTGCTATAAATTTCAAAGGTTCTGCTGGTCAATCTTTTGGTGCCTTTGGTGTTAAAGGACTTAAATTGATATTAAAAGGTGATGCTAATGATTATGTTGCAAAGGGTCTATCAGGTGCATCTATTATAATTAAACTTCAAGATGAGAGTAATTTAATTTCAAATGAGAATACTATTATAGGGAATACAGTACTGTATGGAGCAACATCAGGATATCTTTTTGCAGCAGGACAAGCTGGCGAAAGGTTTGCAGTTAGAAATTCAGGTGCTACTGCAGTTATAGAGGGCTGTGACTCAAATGGATGTGAGTATATGACTGGAGGTTCAATAGTCATATTGGGTGATGTAGGCGATAATTTTGGAGCAGGAATGACCGGAGGTATGGCATTTATATATGATCCAAAAAGTCAATTTGCAAAAAAGGCTAATCCTGAAACAATAGTTTGGCAAACGCCTGAGACAGAATACTGGAAAAACTATCTAAAAGATTTAGTTTTAAAACATAATGAGGAAACTAACTCTAATTTATCAGCACAGATTATTGAAAATTTTGATGATGAAATTAAAAATTTCTTACAAGTTTGCCCTAAAGAAATGTTAAATAAATTAGAAAACCCTATTACAAACAAAAGTTTAGTTGGAAAAGCTAGTTAATTTTTTTGATTATAGATTTTAACTCTTTACAAATAATATTTAAATTTTTTTTCGATGAAAGGCTATGGTCTCCATTTTTTATTACTAGTAGTTTTTTTTCTGCTTTAGGAAAAATTTTTAAAACTTTTTTTGAATAAATTACTGGAACTACCTCATCCTTTTGTCCATGAACCATAGTTACAGGATTTGTATTGTGTAATTTTCTGTTAAGAACTTTATTGCTGGTTTTTTTACCGTCTATAATTAGCTGTTTTGTTATTAAATACTCGTAATCACCATTTTTAATTTTTGAGATACCTTTTTTCAAAATTTCACTTTTCGTTTTTTTTGGAAATTTTTTCCACATAATTCTTGTAAGAAATTCAGGAGCAGATCCAATCCCTAAAAAACCTTTAATTTGTGAACTATAATATCTATGCATCAACAAAGAAATCCACCCACCCATGCTAGATCCAATCAGTATAAAGTCATTTTTTTTAACTATTTTACTTATTGTAATTCTCGCGTCATTTGACCATTTGGTGATGTTACCTCTTGTGAATTCTCCTGATGATCTTCCATGACCAAAGTATTCAAGAGCTAAAAATCCAAGTTTATTTTGAATGGCAAATTTTAAAAATTTCTTTGGTTTATCACCATCAATATCGGATGCAAAACCAGGTAAAAAAACCACGTAAAGATTTTTTTTATAATTATTTGCTATATATCTTAGTTTTTTATATTTAGAAATTCTTAGAAATTTATATTTTTTCATATAAAGTAATAAAGTTGACCAAGTTTATAATATTATTACCACATGCAGTCTAAATTAAAAGTCCTTCAAGTAATTCCTAAACTAGGTTACGGTGGAGCTGAAACTGGATGCTATGATATTGCTCATTATTTGCCAGAGAATAATGTTGGTTCGTATTTAATAACAAGTGGTGGTGAACTATTAAAATTTATTGATAAAAAAAAAGTTAAAGTAACAAGACTCCCAGTTCAATCTAAAAATCCAATACTTATTCTTATAAACTCCATAATTATTTCAATAATTATTTTAGTAAATGGTATTAATATTGTTCATGCTAGAAGCAGAGCCCCAGCTTGGTCATGTTTAATAGCTACAAAAATCACAAGAAGAAAATTTGTTACAACTTTTCACGGAACGTACAATTTTAAAAGTAGACTTAAAAAATTCTATAATTCTGTTATGGTTAGATCAGATTTAATTATTGCAGGATCAAATTTTATATTTTCACACATAAAAGAAAATTATTCAGAGTACTTATCAGATAAAAAAAAGTTGCTCTCGATTTTTCGTGGTATTAATACAGACTATTATGATGCGTCTACAACTCTTGAAAATGATCAAGATAACTTATTCAAATCATGGAATTTAATTGTTGGCAAAAAAATAATTTTATTACCTGGAAGACTTACTGCCTGGAAAGGACAAGAAATGTTTTTAGAAGCTTTAAATAAAGTAAATATTCAATTAGGCAACGATGCTTTCATTGCTGTTATTCTCGGTAACGATCAAGGGCGAGACCTTTACAAAAAAAAACTTACTAGACTTGTCGAGCAATACAGACTTACAAAACAAATCAGATTTATCGACCACTGTAAAAATATGCCATTGGCCTACAAAATTTCAGATATCGTTATTTCTGCATCGATAGAACCAGAAGCATTCGGCAGAGTGTCAGTTGAAGCACAATCTATGCAAAAAATGATTATTGCAAGTAACTTAGGAGGATCTAATGAAACTGTGATAAACGGAAAAACTGGAATTTTATTTGAAGCAGGAAACTCCGATGAATTATGTGAAAAAATAATTAAAGTAATGAATATGGACCCTAATGAGATAAGTAAAATAGGTGATAATGGAAGAGAAAATGCTGTAAAAAAATTTAATGTTGAAAAAATGTGTTTTTCTACTTATTCAGAATACAAAAAACTATTTAATTAATGCCAGATATTACATTACCAGACGGAAAAAAAATTAATTTTGAAAAAAGTATTTCGGGATTTGAAGTTGCAGAAAAAATTAGCAAATCTCTATCAAAACAAGCTTTATTAATAAGTGTTGACGGAGAATTAAAAGATTTAAATCATAGTATTTCTAAAGATTCTTCAATTAAGATATTTACATCAAAAGATAAAGAAGGTTTGGAAACCATAAGACACGATACTGCTCACGTACTCGCTATGGCAGTTCAAGAATTATTTCCAGGGACACAAGTTACAATAGGGCCAGTTATTGAAGATGGCTTTTATTATGATTTTGCAAGAAAAGAACCTTTCACTACAGAAGATTTAGAAAAAATAGAGAATAAAATGAAGGAAATAGTGGATCGAGATGAAAAAACTTACAGAGAGGTTTGGAAAAGAAATGATGCAATTGAACATTTTAAAAAAAAGGGAGAAATATACAAAGCTGAGATAATAGAAAGTATTCCAGAAGGTGAAGATGTGTCCTTATATTTTCATGGAGATTGGCATGATTTATGCAGAGGCCCTCATTTAAGTTCAACTGGTAAAATTGGAAAATATTTTAAATTAACAAAAGTCTCAGGCGCTTATTGGAGAGGTGACTCTAATAATGAAATGTTGCAAAGAGTATACGGAACAAGCTGGTCTACGCAAAAAGACTTAGATGATTATTTAAATAGAATAGAAGAAGCAGAAAAAAGAGATCATAGAAAAATTGGAAAAGAAATGGACTTATTTCATTTCAGAGAAGAAAGTCCTGGATCTGTATTTTGGCATCAAAAAGGATGGAGCTTATTCCAAAAACTTATTTCGTATATGAGAATGAAGCAAGAAACTGCAGGATATCAGGAAATAAATACTCCAGAAATATTAGATCGCTCACTCTGGGAGAAATCTGGCCACTGGGAAAAATTTGGTGCAAATATGTATACTTCCACTACACCTGATGAAAAAGTTTTTGCAATAAAACCAATGAATTGTCCAGGTTGTGTTCAGGTTTTCAATCAAGGTTTAAAAAGCTATCGAGATTTACCACTTAAAATGTCAGAATTTGGAAAGGTTCATAGGTATGAGCCCTCAGGAGCACTTCATGGATTATTACGTGTTAGAGCTTTTACTCAAGATGATGCTCATATTTTTTGTACAGAGGAACAAATTACGGAAGAATGTTTAACTGTAACTAATTTAATTTTGGAAATTTATAAAGATTTAGGATTTGAAGAAGTAATTTTAAAATATTCAGATAGACCAGAATTAAGAGTTGGTGACGATCAGGTTTGGGATAAATCAGAGGCCGCTTTATTAGAAGCAATTAAAGCAACAAAATTAGAATATTCTATTAATAAGGGCGAAGGAGCTTTTTATGGTCCAAAAATAGAATTTGTTTTAAGAGATGCAATTGGAAGAGATTGGCAATGTGGAACTTTGCAAGTAGATTTAAACTTACCAGGTAGATTAGGCGCCTCATTTGTTGATAGCGATGGAAATAAAAAAGTTCCTGTAATGCTTCACCGAGCTTTATTTGGATCATTAGAACGGTTTATTGGAATTTTAATTGAAAATTATTCAGGGAAATTACCTTTTTGGCTTTGTCCAGTTCAAACAATAGTAATCCCTATCTCGAGTGATTTTGATGATTATGCAAAAGAAGTAAATAGCCAGTTAAAAAAAGCAGGGATTTCTTCTGAAGTAGATTTAAAAAATCATAATTTAAATTATAAAATTAGGGAACATTCATTAACTAAAGTACCAATGTTACTAATATGTGGAAAAAAAGAAGTTGACAGTAACACAGTAACTATTAGAAGATTGGATTCTAAAAAACAAGAAACTATGGATTTAAAAGAATTCTTAAAGAAATACTCTGCGCTTAATAAAGCACCTTCAATCTAAGTGGCAGATTTTAAACAAAACTATTTCCAGAGAAGAACAAAATCTAGAGGTCCTAGAACAAATCAAAGAATAACGTCACAAGATGTTCAAGTTATAGCAAGCGATGGTGATAATTTAGGAATTCTAAACTTACAAGATGCTATTAGTAGAGCTAAGGAACAAGGTTTAGATTTAATTGAAATTGCACCTAATGCAAAACCTCCTGTGTGTAAAATTATGGATATGGGAAAATATAAATATGATGCACAAAAAAAAGCAAACAAAGCAAAGAAAAAACAGAAAAAAATTGAACTAAAAGAAATTAAACTACGACCAGTTACTGAAGTCCATGATTATTCATTTAAAATAAAAAATGCTCAAAAATTTATTGCAAAAGGTGACAAGGTAAAATTTACAATTAGGTTCAAAGGTAGAGAACTTCAGCATTCCAGTTTAGGGCATGAGCTTATGGATAAGATAAAAATAGATATGGAAGCTATTGGACGTGTAGAACTTCAGCCAAAGTTTGATGGCAAGCAAATGATCATGGTTATTCAGCCTTTATAAGCTATATTTGTAGTTGTAAATTAATAACAATATTTGTATAACCCCCACAAAAATTATGCCTAAATTAAAAACAAAAAGTTCAGCAAAAAAAAGATTCAAAATATCTGCAAGAGGAAAAGTTATAACTGCCCAAGCGGGTAAAAGACACGGCATGATAAAAAGAACTAATTCACAGATTAGAAAGCAAAGAGGAACTACGGTACTATCTAAACAAGATGGAAAAATTGTAAAATCTTACATGCCGTATAACTTAAGAGGATAAAATGGCTAGAGTAAAAAGAGGTGTAACTAGTAGAGCAAAACACAAAAAGGTTTTAAAAGCAGTTAAGGGTCAGTGGGGCAGAAGAAAAAATACCATTAGAGCTGCAAGGCAGGCCATGGAAAAAGCCATGCAGTATGCCTACAGAGACAGAAGAAATAAAAAAAGAGATTTTAAATCGCTATGGATTACTAGGATAAATGCTGGGGTAAGAGCTGAAGGTATGACTTATTCTAAGTTTGTTAACGGATTAAGCAAATCTGGTATTAAAATTGACAGAAAAATACTTGCTGAAATTGCTTATGATAATCCTGAAGCATTTAAAACTATAGTTAAAAAAGCTCAAGCAGCATTGAATTAATATTCATTGTTGTTTTTCTAGAGTTAACAAATATTCTATAAATATGTCCGATATTAAAAAAATCAAAGATGATTATTTGAATAAATTAAATAACGATTTAAATATTGAAAGTTTAAATCAAATAAAAACAGAATTATTTGGTAAAAATGGAAAGATTTCTAATTATTTTAAAAAATTAGGATCTTTACCAACTGATGAGCGAAAAAAATTTGCATCAGATTTAAATTCAATAAAAAACGAACTACAAGTTAAGATAGATTCTAAACTTCAAGAAATTGAAACAAAAGAGATTAACTCTAAACTTGAAAATGAAAAAATAGATGTAACATTACCCGAGAGAGAATTTGGTCGAGGAAAAATACATCCTGTCTCGCAAGTAATTGATGAGATATCATCAATATTTTCAGAAATTGGGTTTAGCGTTGAAGAAGGGCCGGATATTGAGAATGAGCATTATAATTTTACAGCATTAAATACGCCAGACAATCATCCAGCGAGAGATATGCATGACACTTTTTATTTAGATAATAATAAAGAATTATTATTAAGAACCCACACTTCGCCAGTACAGGTTAGAACAATGTTAAATGGAAAACCTCCATTTAAAATTATAGCTCCAGGCAGAACATATAGATCTGATAGTGATCAAACCCATTCTCCTATGTTTCACCAAGTTGAAGGTCTTCATATAGATAAAGACATAAACATGGGTCATCTAAAAGGATGCTTGAATTATTTCATAAAATCATTTTTTGAAGTAGATAAAATAAAAATGAGATTCAGACCTAGTCACTTTCCATTCACTGAACCATCTGCAGAAGTAGATATTGGTTATGAGATAAAAGATGGAAAAATAGTAATTGGTGAAGGAGATAAATGGTTAGAAATTCTTGGTTGTGGGATGGTGCATCCCAATGTACTTAAGAATGTTAAAGTAAATCCAGATAAGTACCAAGGTTATGCATTTGGGATTGGTATAGATAGACTTGGAATGCTTAAATATGGAATCAATGATTTAAGAGCTTTTTTTGAGACTGACTATAGATGGCTTAATCATTTTGGTTTTGATCCATTGGATGTACCATCAAATTATAGAGGTCTTAGCAGATGAAATTTACCATAGGTTGGTTAAAGGAGCACTTAGATACTCAAAAGAAAGATAACGAGTTAATTGAAAAACTAACAGATATTGGTCTGGAAGTTGAAAGTTTTGAAAATCTCAGCTCTGGATTAGATAGTTTTAAAGTAGCAAAAATTATTAATGCTGAACAGCATCCGAATGCAGATAGACTGAGAATATGCGATGTTGATATTGGGTTAGATGATACTGTTAAGGTGGTATGTGGAGCACCAAATGCAAAAAAAGATCTTTTGACTATTTATGCAGGTCCTGGATCAATAATTCCAAAAAATAACATGAAACTTTCAGTTAGTAAGATTAGAGGGGTTACTTCCTATGGAATGCTGTGCTCAGAGTCTGAACTTAACTTATCAAATGAAAGCGAAGGGATAACAGAACTACCAACTGTTAAATATTCTGATAAAATTGGTAAAAATTTTTTTAAAAGTAATACTGAAAAAGTTGTAGATTTATCAATTACACCCAATCGTCCTGATTGCTTGGGGGTAAGAGGTATAGCTAGAGATCTTGCTGCCGCTGGAGTTGGTAGATTAAAAAAAATTTTACTTAAAAATATTAAAAAAAATGCATCACAAAAAATTAAAGTTTCAATTACAAAAGATAAAAATCAAGGTTGTACCGTATTTGGTAGTTGCTTAATTGAGGGTGTTACTAATAAAGAAAGTCCCCAATGGCTTAAAGAAAAAATTATTTCACTTGGTCAAAAACCAATTTCAGCAATTGTTGATATTACAAATTATGTGATGTTAGATTTAAATAGGCCTCTGCATGCATATGATGCAGATAAAATCGACAAAGAAATTATAGTTAGAAATTCAAAGATGGGTGAAACTTTTGAAGCTCTTGATAACAAAGAGTATAAATTAAATGATGATATGTGTGTTATTTCTGATAAATCTGGAGTTTTAGGCTTGGGAGGAATCATTGGAGGAACACGTTCTGGAACTGAAATTAATACTAAAAATATTTTATTAGAATCCGCCTATTTTATTCCTAGATCAATTAGAAAAACTTCAAAATTATTAAATATTGATACTGATGCAAAATTCAGATTTGAAAGAGGGATTGATCCTCAATCGATCGAATTAGGTTTGTCAAAAGCTGCTGAATTGATATCTGAGATTTGTGGCGGTAAAATAAGTAATTTTGATATTCAACAAACTGGTAAGCATGAAAAGAATAAAATTAAATTTAATATCTCTTTATTTGAAAAAATAACTGGTTTTAAAATAAATGATAATGACATAATAAAAATTTTAACTGATCTAGGATTTGAAGTTACTAAAAAGAAATTAGAATTAGATTTAAAAATACCCACTTGGAGACCTGATATAACTCAACCAATTGATATAGTCGAAGAAATAGTAAGAATTAAAGGATATGAGAACATAGAAACCTTACAACCTGAAAAAACAAAAATAAAAGATACTTTAAATGCACAACAAAAACTTTTTCACTTTCTTCAACGTTCTGTGGCATCCAAAGGATATTTTGAGACTGTAACATGGTCATTCACAGATTCAAAAATAAACAAACTTTTTAAAGAAAATCTAAAAGAAATTAAAATAGTAAATCCAATAAGTTCAGACTTAGATGTTATGCGAAATTCGATATTCACAAATTTGACTTTTTATTTAAAGAAAAATTTAGACAGAGGATTTAAAGATATTTCGCTGTTTGAAATTGGACCAATTTTTAAGGGTAGTAAGCCGGGCGAGCAATTGACAGTAATTGGTGCAATAAAATCAGGAAAAATATCAAGATTAAACTGGAACGAAAAAGACAGGATAGTTGATGTTTTTGACGTTAAGAGGGATGTAATTCAGACACTAGTCGAAGCTGGATACGATAGGCAAAGTTTTTTTGTAAGAGATAAATCTCCTTCATATTATCACCCAGGCAAATCTGGTTCTGTCTATCTTGATAAGGATGAAACAGACCCTGTTGCTTATTTTGGTGAAATACATCCAAATATTTTAAAAAAACTTGACATTAAAACTGAAGGTTTGGTTGGTTTTGAAATTTATATGGATTATCTTAGGGAGAATAAAACAAAACTTAAAGACCTAAAAACAAATTTTGAATACTCAGATTATCAAAAATCGGAAAGAGACTTTGCATTTGTTGTGGATAAAAATTTTAAGGCACAAGATTTAATAGAAATAATATCATCAATCGATAAAAATTTAATAAGATCTATTAAAATTTTTGATATTTATGAGGGTGAAAATATTCCTCAAGACAAAAAGTCGATAGCCCTAAATGTAACAATTCAATCATCTGAAAAGACTTTAGAAGAGAGTGATCTTGAAAAAATTAATAAGTTAATTATTTCAACTGTAGAGACTAAGTCCGGCGCAAAAATTAGGTCCTAAATGTCCACTGAAATTGATAATATTAGAAATTTTGCAATCATTGCCCACATAGACCATGGAAAATCAACTATAGCAGATAGAATTATACATAAATGTGGTGGTTTGACAGATAGAGAAATGAAAGCTCAAGTGCTTGACTCAATGGATATTGAAAGAGAGAGGGGTATAACTATTAAAGCTCAAACGGTAAAATTAAATTATAAATCTAAAGATGGCAAAAATTATATTCTAAATATTATAGATACCCCAGGTCATGTTGATTTTAGCTATGAAGTTAGTAGATCTTTATATGCTTGTGAGGGTTCGATACTAATTGTAGATAGTACCCAGGGTGTAGAGGCTCAAACATTAGCAAATGTTTATCAAGCTCTGGATATAAATCACGAAATAATACCAGTTTTGAATAAAATTGATTTACCAGCTTCAGACATTGATAGAACAAATAAACAAATTGAAGATGTAATAGGTATTGACACATCCAATGCTGTTCCATGTTCTGGAAAGACTGGTGAAGGAATTGATGAAATTTTAGAACAAATTATCCATACTCTTCCAGGTCCAAAAGGTCAAAAAGATCAGAAACTAAAGTGTTTGTTAGTAGATAGTTGGTATGACACTTATTTAGGTGTAGTCATTTTAGTAAGAGTAATTGATGGAAAAATTAAAAATAATATGAAAATTAAAATGATGTCTACAAATCAGGAATATTTTGTTGAGAAAGTAGGAGTTTTTACACCCAAACCAAAAGATGTTGATGAACTAAATTCTGGAGAGATTGGGTTTATAACAACAGGAATAAAAATTTTATCAGAGACAAAAGTTGGAGATACAATCTGTGATGCATCTAAACCATTATCAGAGTCATTACCTGGCTTTAAGCCAAGTAAACCTGTCGTATTTTGTGGATTATTTCCAGTAGATAGCTCTGAGTATCAAAAATTAAAAGATGGATTAGCTAAACTAAAGTTAAATGACTCGAGTTTTTCTTTTGAACCCGAGTCTTCAAGTGCTCTAGGCTTAGGTTTCAGGTGTGGTTTTCTAGGTTTGTTGCACTTAGAAATAGTTACAGAAAGGCTTGAAAGAGAGTTTGACATAAATCTATTAACTACAACTCCTGGCGTTGTATATAAGATCCATATGAACAATGGTGAGATAAAAGATTTACAAAATCCATCAAGTTTACCAGATCCAAGTTTGATAAAATTTATTGAAGAACCTTGGATCAGAGCAACTATTATTACTCCCGATCAGTATCTTGGTCCCATAATGAAAATATGCCAAGATAAAAGAGGAATTCAAACAAACTTAAGTTACTCCGGAAGTAGAGCAGTTGTAAATTATGAATTACCATTAAATGAAATAGTATTTGATTTTAATGATCGATTAAAATCTATGACAAGTGGATATGCTAGTTTCGATTATGAAATAATAGGCCATAGAGAAGGAGATCTTGTTAAAATGGGTATTTTAGTAAATACTGAGCCAGTAGACGCTCTAGCTATGATGATACACAAAGACTTTGCTCAAAAGACTGGCAGAGAGGTATGTGAGAAATTAAAAGATTTAATACCAAGACATAACTTCATGATTCCAGTCCAAGCAGCAATAGGTGGAAAGATTATTGCACGAGAAACAATTAAAGGTTTTAAAAAAGATGTTTTAACCAAAATTCATGGTGGAGGAGCTACTGACAGAAAAAGAAAGCTACTTGAAAAGCAAAAAAAAGGAAAAGCAAGGGCAAAACAATTTGGAAAAGTTGAGATCCCACAAGAAGCATTTATAGGTGTGCTCAAAATATCTAAGGAGAAATAAATGGAGAGGTGGCCGAGTGGTTGAAGGCGCACGCTTGGAAAGCGTGTATAGGGGAAACTCTATCATGGGTTCGAATCCCATTCTCTCCGCCAAATATTTAATAATTTTTATAATAATAATCTTTTTTACCATCACTTTTTATCATGTGGATTTGATTAAAATTTTTATCTTTTAGAATATTATTCATAACATCAAAATTTTTATCAAATATTTCGATTTGTAATAAAATACTGTTTTTATTTAAATTATTTTCTAAACCTTGAATAACCTCTTTTTCATGTCCTTCGGCATCAATTTTCAAAATAAGTTTTTTATTTTCTAAACTAAAAATATCATCTCCTTTTTTAAATTCTGCATACTCAGTATGTAGATTATTTAATATTTCACCATTTTGTGTGACTCCAAATCCACCAGTTTGTACATAATTTTCTTTTTTTAATGATTTCATTAGTAATTTTGAATTTGTATTTGAAAGTCCAAATTCAAAAATCTCAATGTTATTTAAATTTTTATTAAGTTGAATGTTCTCTTTAAATTTTATTATTGTTTTTTTAATAGGTTCAAAGCTTTTTATTTTAATCTTACAATCGTTTTTAGCTACAACCATACTGTATAACCCTGAATTTGCGCCAACATCTATAAAGTAGTCAAATTTTGTCACTTTCATTAATTTAAGAAGATAATCAATTTGAAGATGTTCATATTCACTGAATAAGAATATTTCCTTATCCATTGGTTCTTTTATATTTCCTTTTAATTTTAGACCAAAATACTCGTAATTAATTTGATCAGTATTAAGATAGTTATAAATTTTTTTAATTATAGAGGGATATACTCTTTTTATAATTGGGATTTTTTTTAATAATTTTTTAATCACTGTAAACGAATCTTACATAATTTTGATAAAGTTGACTAAAAAAATTCATTTTTTTTATAATTATTAAGTATTAAAAAAATTTATAATAATCTTGGTTATAAAGTAAGTATTTCCTCATTAATTTAAGTTAAAATTTAATACAAATTGTATTTTAAAATATAATAATGTTATAAATATTCTTTCCAAAAAAAAATAAATGAATAAAAAAAATAACAATACATACCAAGCGGACTCAATTAAAGTTTTAAAAGGTCTTGAAGCAGTGAGAAAAAGACCAGGAATGTATATTGGTGATACAGATGATGGAACTGGCTTACATCACATGGTATATGAGGTTGTAGATAATTCGATTGATGAAGCATTAGCAGGTCATTGTAAAAAAATTGAAGTAAGTATAAATTCTGATGGATCAATTACAGTTCAAGATGACGGTAGAGGAATACCAGTCGATTTTCACAAGGAAGAAAAAAAGTCTGCTGCAGAAGTAATAATGACACAACTCCATGCAGGAGGTAAATTTGATCATGATTCATATAAAGTTTCAGGAGGATTGCATGGAGTCGGAGTCTCAGTAGTAAATGCTCTTTCACAAAAATTAGAATTACAAGTTGAAAGAGATGGAAAAAAACATTTTGTTGAGTTTATAAATGGTGAAACTAAAACACCGTTAAAGATAACTGGCAAATCAAAGAATACAGGCACAAGAATAAATTTCTTACCTTCGAAAGATATTTTCTCATCGATAAAGTTTAGTTTTTCAATTATTCAAAAAAGAATGCGAGAGTTAGCTTTTCTGAATAAAGGAATTAAAATTATACTCAATGATTTAACCCAGAAAAAAATAAAGTCTGATGAATTCAAATTTGAGGGAGGGATAAATGAGTTTGTTGAATTTTTAGACGAAAAAAGGGAAAAATTAAAAAATAAAAATGACAACGATTTGTTTAGAAAGCCAATTTATATTGAAGGAATCAAAAGTGATATAGATGTTCAATGTTCTTTAAAATGGAATGCAGGATATAATGAGGATGTCTATCCATATACTAATAATATTTATCAAAAAGATGGAGGAACCCATCTTTTAGGTTTTAGAAGTGCATTAACAAGAGTTGTGAATAAATATGCATCAGAGCAAAATTTATTAAAGAAAAGTAAAGTTCTTCTATCAGGAGATGACGTAAAAGAGGGTTTAACTTGTGTTTTGTCTGTAAAAATCCCAGATCCTAAATTCTCCTCACAAACAAAAGACAAACTAGTTTCATCAGAAGTAAGAAATATCGTTGAAGGCATAATTAATGAAAAATTATCAATTTGGTTTGACCAAAACCCTTCAGTTTCCAAAACAATTTTGACAAAAATAATTCAGGCTGCAGTAGCAAGAGACGTTGCTAAAAGAGCAAGAGAAAACGTAAGAAGAAAAGGAGCCTTGGAGTTGACTGGATTACCCGGAAAATTAGCTGATTGCCAAAATTCCAAACAAGAAGGTACAGAATTATTTATAGTAGAAGGAGACTCAGCTGGAGGATCAGCTAAACAGGGAAGAAATAGGGAATATCAGGCAGTATTACCATTAAGAGGAAAAATATTAAATACATTTACGGAGATGAATGGAATTAAAAAAAATGGTAGTCAAAGTGATTTAAGAACGAAATCATTATCAAAGATGATTTCATCCAATGAAATAGTTACATTAATAAACGCTTTGGGATTAGACCCTAAAACAGAGGAATTAGACCTAGAAGATTTAAGATATGGAAAAATTATAATTATGACAGATGCAGATGTTGATGGTTCGCATATAAGAGCATTACTCTTAACTTTTTTTAATAATATGCCTTTTAATAAATTAATACATAAAGGTCATGTGTATTTAGCCCAGCCACCTCTTTTTAAAATAAATAAAGGCTCAAAAGGTATATATATAAAAGATGAAAAAGATCTTGAAAATTATATAATTAAAAATTCTAAGGTTTTAAAAGGCGTTAAAAGAGGCTCAAAAGAGTTTGAAAAAACCATTCAACTAGAAAAATCAAGTCTGAATATTCAAAGATTTAAAGGTCTAGGAGAAATGAATCCTGAAGAATTATGGAATACTACTTTAAATCCAGAAACAAGAAACTTACTTCAAGTTCAATATTCAAAAAATCTTCAAAAAGACCAAAACCTTATACAGACATTAATGGGTAACGATGTTGCTTCTAGAAAAGATTTTATTGTAGATAACGCTATAAATGTTGTTAATTTAGATATTTAATTAATGGAGTTAAGTAGCAATTCCAAATCATTGTACCTAAATAAAATTACATACGTTAATTTAAGATGGATAGGTGTCATAGGTCAATTTATTACAATAAATGCTGTCGCATTCTTATTTAAATTTGAATTTAATTTTTTACTAGCAAATATTATAGTTTTATTAGGTGCTTTAAGTAATATTTTCTTATTTTATTTTTTTAAAAAAAATCAGTTACAAGAAAAAATATCTTTAACCTTTCTTGCCCTAGATATTATACAATTAAGTTTTTTGCTTTATTTAACTGGTGGTACTATAAATCCATTCTCAATATTCTTAATAATTCCAAGTATTTTTGCATCAAATAGCTTAAGTATTAGAACAAATATCTTGTTAATAATTTTGACAATTTCCTCAATAATCTTACTTACCTTCAACCACCAAGAATTACCCTCACCATTAAATGAATATATGTTTAGTAATTACTATTATTATTCAGTCCCTTTAGCTTTAATTATTGCACTTATTTTCCTGAGTTTTTTTGCTTTAACATTTGGAAATGAGTCAAAGGTTAGAAAAGATGCATTAGATAAAATTCAGGAAGTTATTTCTAAAGAGAATGAATTAGTTTCATTAGGTGGACAAGCAGCAGCAGCTGCTCATTCTTTAGGCACACCACTTTCTACAATTAAAATTATTTCTCAAGATTTGTATGATAATTTTAAAAATAATAAAGAATTAAAAAAAGATGTTGAATTACTTCAAAGCCAAGTTGATAGATGCAACGTAATATTAAAAAAATTGTCTTTAAACCCTGTAGTTGAAGATGATTTTATAGATAAGGATATTACTCTGAGTAACTATGTGAAAGAAATTGTCAATTCTTTTAAAGAAATATCAGATAAAAACTTTATAATTAATACTGAGCAAAATTATAATTCTTTTGAAATTTCTAAATTAATTGAAGTTATTTATGGTATAAGAAATTTTATTGGAAACGCAAATAAGTTTGCAAAAAAAAATATTTATATTTCAATAACAAGTGACAGTGAAAACTCTTCGATATCTATTGAAGACGATGGTTTGGGATTCCCAAAAGATATATTAACCAAAATTGGAGATCCATACATAAAATCATTGCAATCGAACGACAAATCAAGAGCAGGGTTGGGCTTAGGAATATTTATAGGAAAAACTTTATTAGAAAAAAATAAGGCAAAACTTTTAATTAGGAATTCAGAGACAAGAGGTGGTGCAGAAATTAAAATAGAGTGGTCTAATAAAGATCTAATTAGTCTTTAGTGAAGCTTTTTATTTTCAAATAGTCCACTTAATTGATCAATCATTACATCCCCTAGCTCTTGCACATCGGAAATTTTGATAGCTTTTTTATAATATCTGGATACATCATGACCAATTCCTATAGCTAATATTTCTACCTCACTTTTATTTTCAATAAATTTAACAATTTTTTTCAAATTTTTTTCTAAAAAATCTCCTGAATTAACTGATAAAGTTGAATCGTCGACTGGTGCTCCATCTGAAATAACCATAAGGATTTTTCTTTCTTCTTTTCTTTTTTTTAATCTATTAAATGCCCACGTTATAGCTTCACCATCTATATTTTCTTTCAATAAACCCTCTTTTAGCATCAATCCTAAATTTTTTTTTGATTGTCTCCAATGAGAATCTGCACCTTTATAAATTATGTGTCTTAAATCATTAAGTCTTCCAGGATTTTTCGTTTTACCTAATCTATTCCATTCCTGGCGACTTTTACCACCTTTCCAATTTTTCGTGGTAAAACCGAGTATTTCAACTTTAACCGAACATCTTTCCAAGGTTCTTGATAAAATATCAGCACATATTGCAGCTATTGTTATTGGTCTACCTCTCATTGACCCAGAGTTGTCAATTAAAAGTGTTACAATTGTATCTTTAAAGTCTAAATCTTTCTCTTTTTTAAATGATAAGGAATTATATGGATCAATGATAATTCTAGGTAATTTTGAACTATCTAACAATCCCTCTTCTAGATCAAATTCCCATGATCGATTTTGTTTTGCCATTAATTGTCTTTGTAATTTATTTGCTAACTTAGTAATTAAGTCTTGAAAACTTGTAAGCTGTTGGTCTAAATTTTTTCTCAGTTTTTGAATTTCCTCAGCTGTATCCAAACTTTCTGCTTTTGCAACTTCGTCAAATTCAGTAGTAAATATTTTATATTCTTTATCGCTTACACTTAAATTTTTTTTTTGTATAACATTTTCTGACTCGGCATCCTCGTTATTTTCACTACCAAGCTGATCTTCAAGTCTAAACTCATTTACGTCATCTTCGCTATCTATTCCTTGGCTTATATTTTCATCTTCGCTTGTTTTGCTAGAGTCATTATTATCTTTGTCTTCATTGTTATTAGAATTATTTTGATCTTGTGTATCATCATTTTCTTCATTTTCTTTTTTAGTTGTGTCATCATTTTCGAATATATCCATACTTTCTAAAATTTCAGAAAATTTAGCATTATACACTTCCTGATTTTCTAGATTTTGATTTAAAAATTCAAAGTGTTTGTCTATTGACTTATTAAAATCTTTCTCCCAAAATTTAAGAATTTCTTTATTTTCTTGGTATAATTCGACATTAAAAAATTTGTTTGTCATATAGATTTCAAAAGCATCAACAATATTTGTATCTTCTTTTTTTGTTATTTTTTCTTGTTTAAGATGTTGAAGTCTATTTTTATAATTTTCTTTAAAATTTTTGGAAATTCCTTTTAGCATCTCTGAACCAAGTAGTTCATATCTCACCTTTTCTGCTAGCTGGTATAGTGTTCTGCAAGAGGGATTTTGTGGATTGTTTTTATCCAATAATTTTCTGTTTGAAAATCTTCTTTTTAACGCCTCAGAGTCTGTTTCAGCCCTTAGTTTTTTAAATTGATTTTTATCATTAATATTGTCAATTTCCCCAATATCATAAACTTTTTCGTCATTTTTTTTATTTTTGACAACCTTATAGTCATCCGAAATTACTTTGTAGGTTGATTGAAGGGCTTGTTTGAATTTTTCTTTAATACTATCTTCTTTGTTCATCAAATTTGAATATTGATCATTGACTCCGGTAGTTCATCCCCAAAACATCTTTGATAATATTCAGCAATAGTATTTTTTTCAGCATCATCACATTTGTTCAAAAATGTTACTCTAAATGCATATCCTATATCTTTGAAAATTTCAGAATTTTCTGCCCAATGTAAAACTGTTCTAGGACTCATTACTGTAGATATATCACCTGCCATAAATCCTTTTCTTGTAAGTGAAGCAACTTTTATCATGTTTGAAACTTGTTCTTTACCTTTAGGATTATTTAAATTTTTGTTCTTACCTAATATAATTTCCATTTCTTTATCTAAACTAAGATAGTTTAATGTGGATACAATATTCCATCTATCCATTTGTCCCTGATTAATTTGTTGTGTCCCGTGATATAGTCCTGTTGTATCACCTAGTCCCACAGTATTTGTTGTTGCAAAAAGCCTAAAAAATTTATTTTGTTTAATTACTTTATTCTTATCTAATAGAGTAAAGCTGCCTTCTGACTCAAGTACTCTCTGAATAACGAACATTACATCTGGTCTACCAGCGTCATATTCATCAAAAACTAAGGCCACAGGATTTTGAATTGACCAAGGTAATATTCCCTCTTTAAATTCAGTTACCTGTTTACCATCTTTGATTACAATTGAATCTTTTCCTATTAAGTCAATTCTACTAACATGACTATCAAGATTTATTCTTATACAAGGCCAGTTAAGTCTAGCAGCAATTTGTTCGATATGAGTCGATTTGCCAGTTCCATGGTATCCCTGAATTAAGACTCTTTTATTAAAAGAAAATCCTGACAAAATAGCTAATGTTGTATCTTTATCAAACTTATAAGTTTTATCGATTTCTGGCACATACTCACTTGATTTTGAAAATGCATCAATTTCCATATCACTTTCAATACCAAAAGTTTGTTTTATAGATAACTTAATGTCAGGGGTATGATTAATATTTGGTGTCAATTTTATCCTTATATGTATTTTTTAATTGAGTATAAGCTAAAGTTATTACTTTAAGCTTGTCTTCAAATTTTTTATTTCCAGAATTCATATCAGGGTGAAATTTTTTGACAAGCTTTTTAAATTTTTCTTGTACTTTTTCCCATTTTAATCCAACACTGATACCTAATATGTTAAAAGCTTTTAAATCATTGTTATTAAATTTAAACTTATTCATATTATTAAAATCATTATTAAATTTAAATTTATCCATCTCATCTTTTAAAGCATTACTCCAAAGAACTTTAAAAAAATTATCGGATGAACTAAAACTTTGTGTTGGTTTGTGCCAAGTCATATCAGACCTTAAAAAGTCAACTATTTGTTGATCACTCATACCTGTAAAATAATTCCAACTTTTATTAAACTCTTTAACATGGTTTAAACATAGTAATCTATAATCTTTGCTATTATCCCTTTCTTTTGGCGCTTTAAAAAGACCTTCCTCCGTGCAATTATTCCAATCACAAATATTTTTCATGATGTATAATACTTTATTAAATGAATGTTAATCAACTAATTGAAACTGTAGAAAAAAAAATTTTGTCGCAGGATTGTATTTCAAAAGTTTATATAGAGGACAAGTCATTTTTGCACAAAAATCACAAATCTAATGAAAATGGAAAATTTCACATTGTTCTTTCGATTGAGTCTGATGAGTTAAAGAATAAAAGTAAGCTATTCTCAACAAGGTTTATTTATAAAATTTTAGATAATGAATTAAAAAATTATATCCATTCATTGCAGATCAAACTACTTTAAAGTTTTATAAATATATTTTTTTAAATCTGAAGGACTGATCTGAAAGTCAACTACTATTTTTCCAAAATCTTTTATTAAAATGAGGTTAATATTATTTGAATTATTTTTTTTATCGCTCCTCATATAATTCATAATTTTAGATACATGTTTTTTTTTAAACAATCTTTCAATTTTTGGTTTCATCTCAATTTTATTAATATGATTTATAATAATATTAAATTTTTGTTTTGATAAAATTCTTCTTTTAAAACTAAATTCTACCGCATTTTTAATACCCAAAATTACAGCTTCTCCATGATTTAATTTTTTAGAAAAGCCTAAAGTAGACTCATAAGAATGAGCAAAGGTATGACCTAAATTTAATACCTTTCTGTAATTCTTCTCTTTCTCATCTTTTTCTACAACTCTTTTTTTTAAATTACAGCTTTTAATTATGGATCTTTCAATGAAAGGTGATTTTAATTTTAAAATTTTTTTATAATTTTTATCTAAATAGAGAAAATTATTAAAATTATCTATAATACTACTTTTTAATATTTCAGCATATCCACAAATAATTTCTCTTTCTGGTAAAGATGCTAAAATATTCATGTCAGAAACAACTAAATCAGGATGATAAAAACTTCCAATCAAATTTTTTCCAAATTTATTATTTACACCTGTTTTGCCTCCTATGGATGAGTCTACTTGAGACAGTAAAGTTGTTGGAATATTTACGTATTTCATGCCTCTTTTAAATGTACTAGATGCGAAACCAACTATATCTCCAATAATTCCTCCACCAAAAGAAATAACACAGTCTTCTCTATTAAACCTATTTTCAAATAAAACTGTATGAATTTTTTCAATTGTTCGGTAATTTTTATTTTTTTCTGATGCTGTTAATTCTATTTTAAAAATTTTATTTATTTTTAACTTTTTGTATAAAATTCTTTTAAACTTTTGAGGAACATTTTTGTCTGTAACTATTAAACATTTATCAAATTTTAAATGATTAGCTTTTAAAATTTTGTCAATTTTACTTATTAAATCTCTTCCAATTAGAATTGGGTAGTTCTTAGAGCTTGTTTTAATTGAAATTTTATTTGTATTCATAAATATCTATTATCTTATTTATAATTTTAACTTTGTCTAATTTATCACAATTTATCCTGTAACTTGACATGCTATAAAATTTTGATCTTTCTTTTATTAAATTGTTAATTTGACCCTTAGTAAGATTTATTGCTAATGGTCTTTTCTTGCTCTTATATATCCTTTTTATTATTGTTTCATTTTTCCAGTCTAACCAAAAAGATAAACAATTTTTCTTACACATTTTTCTGATTGAGGCATTTATAAAACCTCCACCACCTAAAGATATTACAGAATTTTCTGAACTAAGAAATTTTAAAGATATTTCTTCTTCAATTTTACGAAAATACTTCTCCCCATATTTAGTAAAAATTTCTGATATTTTAGAATCCTCATTTTCCTCAATTTTTTGATCAATATCAATAAATGTTAAGTTTAATTTTTTTGACAAAATTTTGCCTATTGATGATTTCCCAGATCCCATCATTCCAATTAATACAATATTTTTATTTGATTTCATGAGTTTCTATATTGAAAAAACACAAATATGTCTTATTTTGAAATTATTAAATTATATGCAATTTACAAAAAATACAAGCAAAGACAAAAGTTTTAGCTTAGGCACAATTTTAAAAATTATAATAGCAATTTTCATAATTGTATTTGGTATTATAGTGATTAACCAGATTAATTTGCCTGCTCCAGACAAACAAATTGAAAAAATTTTACCAAATGAAAATTTCAAAACAATTAAGTAAAATTTTAATTTCTACTTCTTTTTTTTTGTTTATTCTATCTGTCCAGGCTCAGGAAGTTAAAGAGATTTGGTCAGAAATAGAAAAAAAAGAAATTAAAAATACTGAGTCAAAAAATAATGTAGACATATCCATTAATACAGATCAGCTTGAAGGCGTTAAAGTAAAACTTTCTGATGAGAATATTGTAGTAGATCAAAATTTAGACAATTCTAATATTTTATTGGCTGGACTATTTGACCCTGATGATAATGATCTAAACCTTAATATGTGGTCAAAAACAGATGGAATAAAAATTAAAAAGTTACTAGAAAAAATACAGTCTAAAAAATTATCAAGTTTCTCCGAAAGATTAATGGATGTAGCATTGTTAACAAACTCTTATGTTCCAAATCAAAATTTTTCATTAAACGAATTCGAAAATTTCACGCTTGACCATCTAATTAAAAAAAAAGATTTTGATTTAGTTGAAGAATTTATTCAAAAAAATTCATCAATAAAAGATAAAGAAAGACTCATAAAACACGTAGCTGATTATTACTTGTCATTAAACAAAATAGAAAATTCATGCTCTGCTATTGATAGTTTAAGTTTGATAACTGATGAATACTTAACATATTTCAAAATTTATTGTTTAATAACTCAGAATAAAAAAGATGAGGCTCAGTTGTTGTTTGATCTTAACTCTGAGCTAGATACTTTGAATGAGTTTTTTGTTAAGAAGTTTGAAGTATTAATGGGTTATGAAGACAATAATTTTATATTATCTGATCAAAATATTCTTTATTTTCATTTATCTCATAAAACAGACAAGAAATTTTTATACTATCCATCCGTAGAGTCTGAGGAATTTATTTGGAAATATTTGTCTAACTCTAATTTACTTAAAAATCTAAATGATTTTAACCTTAGTGATATTGATCAAGTAAAGTTTTTAGAGAAAGCAACCAGCGAAGGTATTTTTGATGAAAAAGATCTATTGAATTTGTATAAAAAATTCCAATTTGAGATTGATGACCTTATTAACTATGAGGATTCATTAAAAAGCTTACCAGATTATGAAGGAAGAGCTCTGATGTATCAGAGGTTTTTGCTAACAGATAATCTAGAAAATAAACTTTCATTATTATCAAAATTGAATAATTCCTTTGAAAACTCAAATTATAAAAAATCATTTGACGATGAACTATCTAAGTTATTAAAAAAAATGGACAAAAAAGAAATTCCTCCAAAGTTTACTGACTTCTATCAAACTAATCTAATTACTGAGGAAAATAGAAAAAATAAAATTAGGTTTAATAACGAAGTTTTTCATCAATCAAAAGTATTAAATTATTTTTTGAACAAGCAAAGTCTACCTAAAACACAAAAATTAACTGATAATTTGTTATCAAAGATAAAAAAAGATAAAAATTATTCATTCAACTTTAAAGATGTTATATTACTAAAATCATTGAGATCAGATGGAATTCAAATAGATCAAATTGATGAACTTTCTCAATATAAATCTGAATTAAATCCTGAGTATGACAAAATGATAGAGAATAAGGAATCGGGCATGATATTATTAAAATTAGTTGAGATTATTGGTGAAAAAGAATTGAATGAATTAAATAGCGAGTCGCTCAATTTTGTAATTGAAATTATGAATAGAACAAAATTAATTAGTTTGAGAAATGAACTATTGTTGGAAATTCTTCCATTAAAAGTTTAAAATACTTCGATCAATCATGACAATAAAAACTATTATAACTGAACCTAATGAGATTTTAAGACAAGTCTCAAAACCAGTGTTATCTGTGGGTAAAGAAGAAAGAAAGTTAATGGATGATATGTTGGAAACAATGTATGCAGCTAATGGCATTGGATTAGCAGCAATTCAAATTGGTATACCTAAAAGGATTATAGTGATGGATATTTCAAAAGATGGGGAGAAAAATCCAATGTATTTTGTAAATCCAATAATTAAAAACAAAGATAAAGATAAAACAACATACGAGGAGGGATGTTTATCCGTCCCAGATTATTTCGCAGAAGTTGATAGACCTAAATATTGTGAGGTTGAATATTTAGATTATAATGGAGAAAATAAAATTTTAGAAGCCGATGGGCTCCTTGCAACTTGTATCCAACACGAAATGGATCATCTTGAAGGAATTTTATTTATAGACTACTTATCAAAATTGAAAAAAACAATGATTGTTAAAAAATTATCAAAAAGAAAAAATCCTCCTGATAGAATTATTGTTTAATGAGCAAAAAAATTGCTTTCATGGGTACCCCCACCATTTCTGGGCAAATACTTAAATCATTGTATCAAAATGGTTTTGATATTGAGGTTGTTTATACTCAACCACCTGTAGCATCAAATAGAGGGCACAGATTAAATAAGTCACCAGTTCATATAATGGCTGAAATATTAAATATTCCTGTTAGAACTCCAATTATATTAGATAATACTGAAGAAAAAAACTTTCTTCTTAAAAAAAATATAAGTTTAGGTATCGTTGTTGCTTACGGGCAGATTCTTAAGAAAGATATTTTAGAAATTCCAAAATATGGATGGATAAATATTCATTATTCACTTTTAACAAAATTACGAGGTGCAGCTCCCATTCAAAGAGCAATTATGGAAAATGAAACATCAACAGGTATTTCTATAATGAAAATTAATGAGGGTTTAGATTCTGGTCCTATCTGTAATCAATATTCAATAAATATTTTAGAAAATGAAAATACTGAGGATTTATCTCAAAGATTAAGTAATTTAGCATCTGAAAAAATACTACAAAATATTGATGATATATTTGATGACAAAGCATATTTCAAAGAACAAGATCATAGTAAATCTACATATGCAAAAAAAATTAAAAAAGAAGAAGGAAAAATAAATTGGGAGGACAGTAATTTAAAAATAATAGGAAAAATTAATGGTCTATATCCTAATCCAGGAGGTTGGTTTGAATTTAAAGGGGAAAGATACAAGATACTAAAAGCAGAAAAATCAATTTTAAGTGGAAAATCAGGATATGTCTTATCAGATAATTTTGAAATTGGTTGTGGTGAAAATTCAATAAAAATCATTGAGATACAAAGACAAGGTAAAACAGTTCAAAAAACTAAGGAATTTCTGCGTGGTAGCCAAATTACTAAAGGTACTGATTTGAATTAAACATGTTTAGATATCAAATTCTAATCGAATATGTTGGAACTTCTTTCATAGGTTGGCAGGTACAAACAAAAGGCAAAACTATACAAGGGTTAATTCAAAAAAAAATTTCATATCTTTTAAATGAAAAAATTACACTTATTGGTTCGGGAAGAACAGATACCGGAGTTCATGCAATTGAACAATCTGCACATTTTGATGTCACTGAAAAAATACAAAATTTAAATAAATTTTTAAAATCGATTAATTATTTTTTAAATAAATACGAAATAGCCATTTTAAAAATAAAAAGAAAAAATATGAAATTTCATGCACGTTTTTCTGCAAAAGAGAGAGTTTATAAATATGTTATTTTCAATCAATTAAGTAAACCGATCCTTCAAAATAAGCGAGGATGGTTTGTTATTAAAAACCTAGAATTAGAGATAATGAAAAAAGCAGCAAAAAAGTTAATTGGAACTCATGATTTTTCAACTTTTAGAGCATCTGGATGTAATGCAAAGAGCCCAATAAGATCAATTAAATTAGTTAAAATTAAAAAGACAAAAAACAAAATTGAATTAGAGTTTAGATCTCAATCATTTTTAAAACAACAAGTTAGATCAATGGTTGGTTGTTTAAAATATATTGGTGAAAAAAAATGGACATTAAAAAAATTTACAAGCGTAATTAAATCGAAAAATAGAAATTTATGCGCACCGCCAGCACCAGCAGAAGGATTATTTTTGAAAAAAGTTTTATACTAATTTTTCCTATTACCCATTGAGAATTTTTTATTAATTCTCCACCTTGATTCTGCTCTTACAATATAGCCACAACAATTTTTTGACTTACATTTACAAGGAAATTGTTTGTAATCTTTGTCATAACCAAATCCATAGTCACAAGTTAATTCCTCACCTTTTTTAATATCTTTTATAGCCTTAACCCAAATTTTAAGCCCCTTGCCATCGTAGTCACAATTATTTTCACATGAGTGATTTATTAGACCAGCTGTATTCCATGGGAAATCCCCATCGAGATCATATCTTTTATTTACAGTAAATAAATATATTGGCTTACTGTTATCGTATTTGTCAGAATTCTCAGTTTGTTTTTTGGTAATCAATTTACCAATGTAATCGATTATTTTTTCACCTTCTCTTATATCTCTTGTGGCGTAAAGTCCTTTACCTTTTTTATCAATATCAGATTTTTTAATCTTATATAGTTTCATATGTTTGTGTTTAGTGCTTAAAAAAATATTATCAATTAAATTCTAACAACGCATCAACATGCCTTTGAGTACTATTTTGTAAGGCTTTAAGATCATAACCACCCTCAAGAATTGAAACGACCCTACCATTACAAAAAGATTTAGAATATTCCAAAGTCCTTTTGGTAATTTTATAAAAATCCTCTGTACTTAATCTCATTTGTGCTAACGGATCGTCAATATGTGCATCAAAACCCGCTGAAAATAACAAAAATTCAGGTTTGAACTGTTTTATTTTAGTTAAAACATTTTCATAAGCATTCAAATATTCTTCAGATGTTGTTCCAGCTTCTAATGGAATATTTAATACATTATTAAATTTTCCATTTTCCTCATTTGAACCTGAGCCGGGGTAATAAGGGTATTGGTGAGTAGAAATATATAATACCTTTTCATTATCATAAAAAATATCTTGAGTTCCATTACCATGGTGAACATCAAAATCAATTATTGCAATTTTTTTGTATTTATACTTTTCAATAAGATAATTAGCACCAACGGCTACATTATTGTAAATACAAAATCCCATAGCTTTTTCTTTTTCTGCATGATGACCGGGAGGTCTTACAGCACAAAAAGCATTCTTAAATTCTTTGTTTTGTACTCCATCTATTGCTGTAATAATTGAACCTACGGCATCTTTAGTAGCATCTTTACTACCAGGGGAAACAATTGTATCACCATCTAAAAATACTAAACCTTTTTTTGGAAAAGACCGTTTAACATGATTAATATATTCTATTGAATGGGTTTTATTTAAAAAAAATTCATCAAATTCATTTGGTTTTTTCCATATAAGATTTTTGTTATCTACTTTTTTAAAGTTATCAATTATTGCTGTAACCCTATCAATTTTTTCTGGATGACCATTTCCTGTATTATGGTTTTTATAAGTATCTGAAGTGATTAGACCAGTCTTCACTTAAAATAATTTTTTAAAACTTTTGAATATATTAAACTTAATTTTTTTAAATCAGTTAGTGAGACAGCCTCATCAACTTTATGCATAGTTTTTCCTACTAAGCCAAATTCTAAACAAGGAGCTATTTTCCTAATGAACCTTGAGTCTGATGTGCCTCCAGTAGTTGAAAGTTTAGGTTTTATGTTAGTAACTTTTTTAATGACATTTTGTATCATAAATGTTGTACTATTAGGCTTTGTAAGAAAAGCTTCACCTGAAACACTATAATCAATTTTATATTTAGATTTAGTTTTATTACATATTTTTTTCAAAATTTTATTAATTTTTTTTTTAATGGAATTTGAAGTATGCATATTATTAAATCTTATATTAAATGAAGCATATGCCAGACCTGGAATTACATTGTCTGCGGTATTATTTATATTAATTTTTGTAATTTCAAGATTTGTGGGTTGAAAATCCTTCGTGCCTTTGTCAAATCGTAAATCTTTTAGTTCTTTAAGTATTCTCACTAGAGCAGTTGAAGGGTTATTTGCTCTATGAGGATATGCTACATGCCCTTGAACTCCTGTAATTGTTAATCGACCGTTCATACTTCCTCTTCGACCAATTTTAATCATTTCACCTAATTTATTAGGATTTGTTGGCTCTCCAACCAAGCAAAAATCTATTTTCTCTCGTTTCTTTTTTAAATAGTCTACAACTTTTTTGGTTCCATTGATGGCAACACCTTCCTCATCTCCAGTGATTAAAAGACTTATCGATCCATTAAATCCTTTATTTTTCTCAATAAAAACGCTTATAGCAGAAACAAATGCAGCTATTGAGCTTTTCATATCATTTGCACCTCTTCCAATTAAATGTCCATTTTTAATTGATGGTTTAAATGGATTTACTGTCCAATCTCTTAAATTTCCTGCAGGAACAACATCAAGATGTCCAGCATAACAAAAATTAGGACTCTTGCTCCCTAATCTTGCATATAGATTTTTAACTGGAGCATTTCCTTTTTCTTTGAACTCTAGAATTTTAGTTTTAAATCCAAGTTTTTTTAATTTTTTTTCCAAAAATTTCATTATTCCAGCATCTATAGGGGTTACAGTCGGAAATCTAATTAGCTCTTTAGCTAACTTAAGTTCATTTATAATTTTCATCGAAATTATTCTCTCAAGAGATCATTAATAGAAGTTTTAGATCTTGTCTTTTCATCTACTTGCTTAATTATTACAGCACAATATAGTGAAGGTGCAGTTGGGTTATTTTTATCAGGAAGTGAACCTGGAACCACAACTGAATAAGGAGGAATTTTTCCATAAGTAATTTCCCCAGTTTTTCTATTAACAATTTTTGTAGATTGTCCTATGTACATGCCCATACTCAGTACGGATCCTTCTCCTACAATTACACCCTCTACAACTTCAGACATCGCGCCTAAAAAAACATTATCCTCGATAATAGTTGGCAGAGCTTGCGCGGGTTCTAATACTCCACCTACACCTGAACCTGCTGAGATATGACAATTTTTTCCAATTTGACTACAGCTACCTGCTCTTGCAAATGTATCAATCATTGTTCCTTCGTCTATGTATGCCCCAATATTAACGTAGCATGGCATTAAAACTGCATTCTTGCCAACAAAACTTCCTTTTCTTACTGGTGAGTTAGGCACCATTCTAAAACCCGCTTTCTCATGATCTTCTTTTGTCCATCCTGCAGTCTTACCCTTTAGTAAATGAGCTTTATCATACCAACTACTATAAGGACCATTCAAATTCTCCATTGGATATAATCTAAAACTTAACATTATTGCTTTTTTCAAATGTTGATGAGTTATCCATTCACCATTTATTTTTTCAGCAACTCGTGACTTTCCACTATCTAAATCATCAATAACTTGATTTATGGTATCTTTTAAAGACTGATCTGAAGCAGGATTTATTTGATCCCTTTTTTCCCAAGCTTCATTTCCTACATCCATATTTAATTTATTTGGACTAATTCCATGGGATCCTCCTTCTTTTTTACTAATAGGTGTATGGCCATGCTTAATGGGTGTTTCAATGTGGATGCAGCAAAAACTAAATCCTACACCTCCCGATCCTGTTCAAGCAAAAATATTTATGTTCTTTCCGTTATTTTTGACTGTAATACTAGCTC
>JACWEE010000030.1 GCA_014653665.1 Pelagibacterales bacterium SAG-MED34
TTTTAGCTGCTTATTTATGCTTAAGAGAAATGATAAATATTATGAAAATATAGAGGATTTATCTGGGCTTTCTAAAAAACATCCAATTTTGTCTTTCTCATTATTAATAGTTTTATTTTCTTTAGCTGGAATACCCCCACTAGCAGGCTTCTTTGCAAAATTTTATGTTTTTTTAGCTGTTATAGAACAGTCAATGTATTTTTTAGCAATTGTTGGATTATTAGCAACTGTAGTTGCAGCTTTTTATTATCTAAGAATTATAAAAATTATATATTTTGATCCAGAAAAAGAAGAATACGAAACATCTCATAATCTAGGATTAAAAATTACTTTGGCTATTTCAACAATATTTATTTTAGCATACTTTATATATCCGAGCGGCATAACAGAAATAGTGTCTAAAATTACAATGATCTAATGAAATTAAAAAAATATTTATACAAAAAAGTTGAAAGTACTAATAATGTAGCGCTAAGATTAATTAAGCAAGGCAATCAAAGAGGAATAATTTTAACTGATCAACAAACAAAAGGTAAAGGACAAAGAAAAAATAAATGGATATCTATAAAAGGTAATTTGTTTTTATCAGTCTTCTTTGAAATTAGTAAAAAAATATCCTTATCAAAAATAATAAATTTAAATTTAAAAATAATTAAAAAAATAATATATAAAAAAATAAATACCTTAATTCTAATAAAAAAACCTAATGATATATTAATAAATAAAAAAAAGGTCTGTGGAATATTACAAGAAACACTTTTTATGCATAATAGAAAATACTTAATTGTAGGAATTGGAATTAATGTTTCTTGTAGTCCAAAAATTAATAATTATCCAACTACATTTTTAAATAATTATACAAATAAAAAATTAAAAAGACATGAATTATTTAAAGAAATTAAATTGCTGTATGAAAAAAACCTACACTCATTTGGAGTTTAGTATATGTATTTAATTGGAGATATTGGAAATACTACAATTAAAATTTGCTTATTTAGTAATAATTTGAAATTGATCAAAAATATTAAAATTCATAAGAAAAATTTAAACAAAAAATCTATCAATAAAAAATTATTATTTTTTAAGAAAATATAATTCTCAAATTAGAAAAGTACTCTTTAGCTCGGTTGTCCCTAACTCTTATAAAATAATAAAAAAAACGATTAAAGAAATAACTAAATTGAACTGTGTTGAGTTAAAAACATGTAATTTAAAAAAATTTATAAATATAAAAGTCAATAGAAAACAAATTGGTTCTGATCGTTTAGCTAATGCGATTGCAGTTATTGATAGTAGGTTTAATTATATTATAGTTGATTTTGGAACGGCTACCAATTTTGATATCGTTATTAAAAAAGATTATATTGGTGGTGTTTTAGCGCCGGGTGTAGAACTTTCCTTGAAAAATTTAATAGATAAAGCCTCTTTAATACCTAAAATTAAGCTAGAAAAGACAGCAAATGTCATTGGCAAAAATACTAAAACTGCTGTAAGAGCTGGTTTTTATCATGGTTATACTGGTTTAATTGAAAATATAATTAAACTTATTTTAAAACAAACTAGAAAGAAGTTTAAAATTATACTTACAGGTGGATTTGCACACTTATTTAAATCATCAATTAAAGGTATTAAAACAGTTGATAAAAATTTAACAATTAAAGGTATCTTAAGAGTAGCTATAAATTAAAAAATTATGAAAGATGAATTATTATTTTGTCCTCTAGGAGGATCCGGTGAAATAGGAATGAACATGAACCTATTTGCATATGGTAAGCCAGAAAATCAAAAATGGATTATTGTTGATGTTGGTGTTACATTTGCAGATGATACAGTTCCTGGTGTTGATATCATATACCCAGATCCAGGATTTATAATAGATAAAAAAGATGACTTGCTAGGCATAGTCCTAACACATGCCCATGAAGATCATATTGGAGCTATTGCTCATATTTGGCCAAAACTAAAATGTAAAATTTATGCTACACCTTTTACCTCAGTATTAATTACTGAAAAATTTAAAGAAAAAAAAATTGATATAACTGGTTATTTAAAAATAGTAGAACTTAATAGTACAATTAATCTAGATCCCTTTAAAATAGAGTTTGTTACACTTACTCATTCAATATTAGAACCTAATGGTCTTAGAATACAAACACCAGCTGGAAATATACTACATACCGGAGATTGGAAATGTGATCCAGATCCTTTGATAGGTGGAAACATAAACTCTGAAAGATTAAAGGAAATAGGCAACGATGGTGTATTAGCTATGATTTGTGACTCTACAAATGTATTTAGTGCAGGTAGAGCAGGGTCTGAACTTGATGTGCGTAAAAATTTACTTAAGGTTTTTGAAAGATTAAAAAAAAGAATAATCGTTACTTCATTTGCATCTAATGTAGCTAGGATGGAAACTGTTTTTTATTGTGCAGAGCAAACAGGAAGACATATTTCACTAGTTGGAAGATCGATGCACAGAATATTTAAAGCAGCAAGACAATGTGGTTATCTTAAAAATGTTATTGATCCTATAGATTCAAGAGATGCAAAAAATATATCTAGAGAAAAAATTGTTTATCTGTGCACAGGCAGTCAAGGCGAACCAATGGGAGCTATGAATAGAATAGTTAAATATACTCACCCGGATGTCTACATAGAAAGAAATGATGCTGTAGTTTTTTCTTCGAAAATTATCCCAGGAAATGAGAAGAAATTATATAAGCTTCATAACAATTTAGTCAAAGAAGGTATTGAAGTTATATCTGAAGATAATGAATATATTCACGTTTCTGGCCATCCCAACCGTGAAGACCTTAGAGATATGTATAATTGGATTAAACCAAAAGCTGTTATCCCAGTTCATGGAGAACATAGACACATGATAGAGCACATTGAATTTGCAAAAGAAATGCAAGTTAAATACCCAGTTCAAGTAGAGAACGGTGATATTGTTAAGTTGTATCCTGGAGAAAAACCAGAAGTTTATGACAAAGCACCAAGTGGAAGAGTTTATTTAGATGGAAATGTTCCAGTAGAAGAAGATTCTAGATCAATAAAAGAAAGAAGAAATATTTCATCAAATGGATTTTTAGAAGCTACAATTATGATTACACCAAAAGGAAACATACACAATAAACCTTTGGTAACTTTTAGAGGTCTACCAGTATATGAAAATGATGAGTTTATTTATGGACTAGAGGAAGAAATAGAAAGAACTGTTAAAACATTTTCATTAAACAATGCAAAACAGCAAGATAACCTTATAGATGCTCTTAAAATAACTTGTCGTAAATTTTCAAAAGAAAAAACTGGGAAAAAACCTCTAACAAATATAAACTTGGTAAGAATTTAATTAATAAAATGTATTTTTCAAAATCATTTGTACCAATTCTTAAAAATAATCCTGCAGAAGCCAAAATTAAATCTCATCAGCTAATGTTAAGAATTGGAATGATTAAGCAATCATCAGCAGGGATTTATTCATGGTTACCACTCGGTTTCAAAGTTATGAAAAAAATAGAGCAAATTGTAAGAGAAGAGCAGGATAGAATTGGCGTTCAGGAAATTCTAATGCCAACAATTCAATCATCAGAAATTTGGAAAGAAAGTGGAAGATATGATGATTATGGAGAAGAGATGTTGCGCATTAAAGATCGTCAAAATAGAGAAATGTTGTATGGACCTACCAATGAAGAGCTTGTAACAGAAATATTTAGATCAAGTATTAAATCTTATAAATCACTCCCACAGCTATTATATCATATTCAGTGGAAATTTAGAGATGAATTAAGACCAAGGTTTGGAATTATGAGATGCAGGGAATTTTATATGAAAGACGCTTACTCTTTTGATTTAAATGACGATGAAGCTCTTTTTTCATATAATAAATTTTTTCTCTCATACTTAAGAACTTTTAAAAGATTAAATTTATCAGCAATACCAATGGCAGCAGATACAGGACCTATCGGTGGAAACCTTTCCCATGAATTCATAATTCTTGCCAATACTGGGGAAAGTAAAATATACACAGATAAAAGGATATTTGATGTGAATAGCTCATCTACTTTATTAGAAAAAAATTCGCTTACTAATTTACGACAGCAATATGAAAAATTTTATTCTGTTACAGACGAGAAGTTTGACCAGAAAGAATTTGAAAAAATAGTTCCAGAAGAATTTAGAGTAAATACAAAAGGAATAGAGGTAGGTCATATATTCTATTTTGGAGATAAATATTCAAAACCAATGAATGCTGCAGTAGATTTTAATGGTAAAAAAGAATTTGTTAAAATGGGATCTTATGGAATAGGTGTATCAAGATTGGTAGGTGCCATAATT
>JACWEE010000031.1 GCA_014653665.1 Pelagibacterales bacterium SAG-MED34
GATGAATATTTTACTGAGTATTCTAAAACAAATAACCTTAAGTCAATTACAAAATTCTCAGGTTCTGCAGGATTTGCAATTTTTTTAAAAAATAGAAATTATTTATTTGTTGACGGCAGATATACTATCCAAGCAGAAAAAGAGTCTGGGAAAAAATTTGAAATTTGCGAAATTCCATATATATGGCCTAAAAATATTTTAAAGAAAGAAATAAAAATTGGATTTGATCCAGATCTTTTTACATGGGAAACTCTCAATAAATACTTTGGAGATGGTTACAACTTAGTTCCTTTAAATTTTAAATTTAAAAGAGAAAATAAAGATGAAAATAAATATCCATTTTTTAGCTTAGATCCTATAATAGCAGGTGAAACCACAAATAATAAAATAGATCGATTAATTAAGATTATGAAAAAAAAGAAAATCGATTATACATTTATAAGCTCGGGTGAAAATATTTGTTGGCTTCTGAATATAAGAGGTAAAGATCTTCCAAATTCTCCTATTGCTAATTGTAAAATAATTATAACAAAAGAAAAACAAATTTATTTTTTTTCAAATCAAAATAAAATAAATAAAATAAAATCAAGTTTTAAAAAATTGAAAATACATTTTTTAAGAGAAAATAATATTTTAAATACATTAGTCAAATTTAAAAACAGCAATTTTTGTATTGATAATAAAACTTGCTCTGTTTTTGAGGAAAGCTTAATTAGTAATAAATTTAAAATAATTGAAAGAAAAGACCCTATTTATAATCTTAAATCTTTAAAGAATAAAACTGAGATTAAAAATATGGTTAATGCACATATTGAAGATGGTGTAGCTTTGACAAAATTTTTATATTGGATAAAAAATCCTAAAATAAAAAATCTTACAGAAAAAAGAATAGAAAAAAAATTAGAGAGTTTTAGAAAAAAAGGTAAAAATTATTTATATCCAAGTTTTGATACAATCGCAGGATCTGGACCAAATGGAGCGATTATACATTATAGATCGGATAAATTTTCAAACAGAAAATTAAAAAAAAATGATTTGCTACTTCTCGACTCTGGAGGCCAATACAAATGGGGCACTACTGATGTAACGAGAACAGTATGTTTTTCTAAAGTTTCAAATAGTGTGAAAGATATATTCACAAGAGTTCTTAAGGGTCACATTGGTGTTGTCTTAACAGACATAAATAAAGAGAGAAATGGCAACAATATTGATAAAATTGCAAGAAAAAGTCTCAATGCAGTTGGACTTAATTATCGTCATGGCACTGGTCATGGAGTAGGAGCATTTCTTAATGTTCATGAAGGACCACAAGGAATATCAAAAAATAATTTCGTTAAATTAAAAGAAGGTATGATTGTAAGTAATGAACCTGGCTTTTATAAAAAAAATGATTTTGGAATAAGAATTGAAAATTTAGTTTTTATTAAAAAAATAAAATCAAAACTTGTATTCGAAAATCTAACAATGGCACCAATTGATAAAGATCTGATTAATTTTAAAATGCTTAATAAAAAAGAGAAGAATTATTTATTTAAGTATCACTTAGATGTTTACAAGAATATTTCACCTTTTTTAAATAGAAATGAAAAAAAATGGTTAGCTAAGTTAATTTAGTAAACTAAGCCATTCTTTTTCAGATAAAATTTTAATTTCTAAATCTTTTGCTTGTTGTACTTTTCTGCTTGTAGGCTTTTCACCAATTATTAAATATTTTAATTTTTTATTAACAGAACTTACAACTGACCCTGAATTTTCTTCAATTAATGATTTTGCTTCAGCTCTGCTCATATTTGATAATTTACCAGTAAACATAAAAGTATTATTTAATAGTTTACCATCCTTTTTTTGTTTTAAATCAGAAATATTTAGTATGGAAGATAGTTTTTCAATTATTTTATAATTTGATTTATTTTCAAAAAACTTTTTTAATGAATTAATTTGAGTATCACCCATTCCGTCTATATTTAAAAATTCATTAATTTTTTTATTTTTAATTAAACTTAAAAAGTTTGATATTGATTTTGTGTATTCTGCCAACAATTTTGCATTCTCTATACCAATATGTCTAATGCCTATAGAATAAAGAAATTTATCTAAAGAAACTTTTTTTGATTGATCTATTGAAAATTTTAAATTTGAAACTGAAAGATCACCCCAACCTTCTAATTTAGAAATTTGAGCATAATCTAAATTAAAAATATCTTGTGGAAATCTTATTAATTTAAGATCCCAAAACTTTTCTACAACTTTTTTTCCTAGACCATCAATGTTAAGTGCTTCTTTTGAGATAAAATGTTTAATTTTTTCTACTGCCATTTTTTCACACTCAAATCCTCTATCTGGACATCTTCTTACTGCATCAAATTTTTTAGTTACTTTATTAAATTCCTTTGTCGTTTCAAAACCACAAGGACATTTTTTTGGAAAATTAAATTTTTTCGAACTTTTTTTTCTTTTTTTCAGATCAACTGAAATAACATGAGGAATAACATCACCTGCTCTCTCAATTTTTACGGTATCATGAAGTCTTATATCTTTTCTAATTATTTCATCCTCGTTATGGAGTGTTGCATTAGAAACTACTACCCCACCAATATTTACTGGTTTTATTCTTGCTACAGGTGTTAAAGCACCTGTTCTGCCGACCTGAATATTTATGTCTATTATTTGGGAGAATGCACTATCTGCAGAAAATTTATGAGCAATTGCCCATCTTGGAGAATTTGCAGTAAATCCTAATCTTTTTTGAAGTTCGAGGCTATTTATTTTATAAACTAACCCGTCAACATCATATTCTAAATCAAATCTTTCTTTTTCAAATTTTTTATGAAAATTTGTCAAATCATCTATAGTGTTTAAAATTTTATTGTGTTCATTTGTCTTAAAACCCCATTTTTTCAGCGAACTTAAAAAATCAGACTGTTTCTTTATTTTATCACTTTCGAAATAGCCGTAAGTGTAGGCGACGAAATTAAGTGGAATCTTTTTAGTTTCTTTTGGATTTTTTTGTCTTAAGGATCCTGACGCTGCATTTCTAGGATTTGCGAAATCATTTTTTAATTTATCAAATTCACTTCTTTTAATAAAAACTTCTCCTCTTATATCTATATCTCTTGGAAAATCCTTAGAAATTATTTTCTGAGGTATATCTTTAATTGTTTTTAAATTTTCAGTTATAACTTCTCCTGTTGTTCCATCACCTCTGGAAGTACCCATTATCAACAAACCATTTTTGTAGGTTAATGAAGCTGAAATTCCATCTATTTTTGGTTCCACACTATACTCAACTTCAATCTTTTTATTTAAATAATTAAATATTTTCTTTTCAAAGTTTTCTAAGTCCTCAATATCAAAAGCGTTTGATAAAGAAAGCATTTTAACTCTATGTTTAGATTTTATAAAGTTTTTAGAAGGGGTATAACCTAAAGAAACAGATGGAGAGGATTCATCTTTTAAGTATGAAAACTTTTTTTCTAAATTTAAAATGTCTTTTTTGAGTTGATCATAGTCCTTATCAGATATAACTGGGGAACTATTTTCAAAATAGAGCTTGTTATGTTTTTTGAGTTCATCA
>JACWEE010000032.1 GCA_014653665.1 Pelagibacterales bacterium SAG-MED34
AGATGGAGGAATTTTAGCAGGATTTCCTCTTATTGATTATAAAGTTACCATAGTGGACGGATTACACCACGATGTAGACTCCAGTGTTCTAGCATTTGAATTAGCCTCAAGACAATGTTTTAAAGAGGCTTGTACAAAAGCAACGCTAAAATTATTAGAACCTATTATGAGGGTTGAAGTAGTAACTCCAGAGGATTATATGGGAGATGTTATAGGAGACCTCAATAGTAGAAGAGGTCAAATAAGTACTCAAGAACAAAGAGGAAATGCAACTGTAATAACAGCGATGGTCCCACTGGCAAATATGTTCGGGTACATAAACAATTTAAGATCAATGTCGCAAGGTAGAGCTCAATATTCTATGTTCTTTGATCATTACGATAAAGTGCCACAGAATGTTCAAGACGAAGTAACAAAAAAAACAGGTTAATTATGGAAAAGCAAAACATTAGAATTAAACTTAGAGCCTATGATAACAAGGTTTTAGACCAATCAACTGAGGAAATAGTTAATACAGTTAAGAGGACCGGGGCAAATATTAAAGGACCAATCCCATTACCAACGAAAAAAGAGAGATATACAGTATTAAGATCACCACATATTGATAAAAAAAGCAGAGAACAGTTTGAAACAAGAACTCATAAAAGATTAATAGACATTATTGAACCGACACCAGCCACAGTAGAGGCGTTAATGAAATTAGACCTAGCATCAGGTGTTGATGTGGAGATTAAAATCTAATGAGTGAAATTGGTTTAATTGGAAAAAAAATTGGGATGAGTAGGGAATTTTTTAAAACAGGTCAATCTATACCTGTAACTGTATTAAAAGTTGAGAAAGCAAGAGTTATCCAATTAATAAACAAAGAAAAAAGAGGATATGATGCAGTACAACTCGGATTTGGCAAAATTAAAAATTCAAAACTGACAAAATCAATGAAAGGATATTTTTCAAAAAAAAATACTGAAGCAAAGAAAATTTTAAAAGAATTTAAAGTAAAAGATCTAGATCAATACAAAGAAGGGAATGAATTTGGCATTGAAATATTTAAAGATATAAAATTTTTAGATGTAAGATCAAAAACTATAGGTAAAGGATTTGCGGGTGCTATGAAAAGACATAACTTTGGAGGTTTAAGAGCATCACATGGTGTTTCAGTCTCTCACAGAGCGCATGGTTCTACGGGTCAAAACCAAGATCCAGGAAAAGTTTTTAAAGGAAAAAAAATGGCAGGTCATATGGGTGATAAAATAAGAACTATGCAAAATCTAGAAATAATTAAAACTGATTTAGATAATGACTTGATTTATTTAAAAGGATCCATCCCTGGTTCAAAAAATTCCGAGATATTACTTAAGAAGGCTGTAAAAAATATTAAAAAGCTCACAATTAGTGAAAAAATTGAAATTTTTGAAAAATCAAAAAAAACAAAAGAGAAAAAAAAAATAACTTATGAAAATTGATAAATTAAGTATTGGAGGAAAAACAAATACTATTGATGTTTCAGATAAAATAGTTTCAGCAAAAATTAACGATAAACTTGTAAGCAATGTTTTATATAAAACAAATGCTAACTACAAAGGTAGGAAAGCAAAAACAAAGCAAAAAAATGAAATTAAAGGATCAACGGCTAAAATATATGCGCAAAAGGGTACAGGTAATGCGAGACATGCAAGTAAAAAAGCTCCTATATTTGTAGGGGGAGGGGTCGCGCACGGGCCAAAAGGTGAGCTTAATTACAAAAAAAGAAAATTAAACAAAAGTGAAAAAAAACTCAGTATTGCATCATTAATAACGAAGAAAAATGTATCTAAAGATTTAATAATAATTGATGATTTTCAAAAGGAAATTTTAAAGACTAAAGAAATGAATAGTTTGCTTATAAAATTTGAAGCAAAAAACTCAATTATAATAGCCGACAAGGTATCAAAAGATAATATATTTAAATCAGTTAAAAATTTACCAAATGTAAAAATTACAGATGTTAATCATTTCAGTGCTTATGATTTGGCAAAATTTAAAAAAGTTATATTTACCGAGACATCAATTAAAGAACTAGAAAAAAGATATTAATTATGGAAAAGATTCATTTGTATGATAAAATTTTGTTCCCAATTGTAACGGAGAAATCAACAAATCTATCCGAACAAAATAAAATAGTTTTTAAAGTGAATACTAAGGCTAATAAGAAAAATTTGAAAACTAACATTGAAAAAATATTTAAAGTAAATGTCATCAAAGTTAATATTATCAATAAAAAAACAAGATTTAAAACCACTAGAGGGAAAAAAGTTAGAGTTAAAGGTTTTAAAAAAGCAATAATTACTCTTAAAAAAGGTCAAAACATAGATCTGACAACAGGAATATAATATGGCACTTAAAACATTTAAACCTTATACAAAATCTACTAGAGGAACTATTCTTGCTAGCAGAGAAGGTTTGTGGAAGGGAAAACCATTTAAACCTTTAACATCAGCAAATTATTCGTCAAAAGGTCGTAACAATTTTGGAAGAATAACATCAAGAAATCATGGTGGTGGTCACAAACATAAATATAGACAAGTTGATTTTTATAGAAAAAAATTCGAAGCAGAAGCTGAGGTTCTAAGAATAGAATATGATCCAAATAGATCATGTCATATAATGTTAGTAAGATTTGCAGATGGCGATCATTTTTATTACTTAGCTCCAAAAGATATAAAAGTTGGAGATAAAGTAATGAATGGTTCTACAGCAGAAATAAAGGTTGGAAACTGCTTGCCTCTAAAAGATATACCAGTTGGAATAAATATTCATAATGTTGAGATTAATCCTGGAGGTGGAGGAAAAATTGCTCGATCAGCTGGGACTTCAGTATCAATTTCAGGCATAGATGGAAATTACTCAATTATAAAAATGACTTCAGGTGAAGTGCGAAAAATAAATTCAAATTCATTG
>JACWEE010000033.1 GCA_014653665.1 Pelagibacterales bacterium SAG-MED34
TTAGTTATCTCCTTTTTTTATGAATGGAAAATTCATCTTTTTGAGTAATGAAAAACTATGTTCTTTGCTATTAGATGATATTACTATTACAACATCAATACCTCTTACTTTATCTGCTCTATCAAAACTCACTTCTGGGAATATTATATGTTCTTTAATACCAAATGTATAATTACCAAATTTATCAAAACCATTAACAGACAAGCCTCTAAAATCTTTGACTCTTGGAAGTGCTATATTTACAAGTCTGTCTAAAAATTCATACATCTTATTTTTTCTCAAAGTAACCTTTAAACCTGCATTTGACCCTTTACGAGTTTTAAAATTAGCAACAGATTTTTTAAATTTAGTTATTACGGGTTTTTGACCAGTTATTTTTGCTAAATCTTCTTCGCAAGATTTCAAAATTTTTGTGTCATTTCCATCAAGACCCAATCCCATATTTAAAACTACTTTTTCAATTTTAGGGCCCATGTTTAAATTTTTAAAACCAAATTCAGTCTTTAAATCTGGTTGTATCTGTTTAAAATAAAGCTCCTTCAATCTCGGTATCATTATTTTTTAACCTCTGTTTTTTTTACTTTTTTTTGGTTATCTATTAATCTTAAGTTAGACATATGAATAAAGTTTTCTTTTGAAAAAATTCCACCTTTTTTTTCTTTTGTAGTTTTAATGTGTTTTTTTATCATATTAATTTCTTTGACCTTTGCTCTATTATTAACTCTATCAATTTCGATAACTTCACCTTCTTTTGATTTATCTTTTCCTGTCAAGATTTTTACTTTTAATCCTTTTTTAATCATTATAAGACCTCAGGTGCTAAAGAGATTATTTTCATTTGCCCTCTAGTTCTTAATTCTCTTGTTACTGGACCAAAAATCCTTGTTCCTACTGGTTCACCTTTATCATCAACTAAAACTGCTGCATTATTGTCAAATCTAACTTTCGAGCCATCATCTCTATGAATACCTTTCTTAACCCTCACAACTACTGCTTTGTGGACAGAACCTTTTTTCACTTTACCTTTTGGGATCGCTTCTTTTACTGCTATTACTATAGTATCTCCGATACTCGCATAACGTCTTTTTGATCCACCTAAAACTTTAATACACTCTATTTTCTTTGCACCGGTATTATCTGCTACTTGTAATTCTGTTTGAACCTGTATCATTAGTTTGCACCCTCCATAACTTGAAATCTTTTATTTTTTGAAAAAGGTTTACTCTCAACGATTGAAACTTTATCACCAGTTTTGTATTTATTATTTTCATCGTGTGCATTATATTTTTTTCTTACTTTAACTACTTTTTTTAATACTGGATGTGAATATTTTCTCTCAATTAAAACTGTAATAGTTTTATTTGGTTTATCACTTATGACAATTCCAGTTAAAATTTTTTTAGGCATTTATTTTCCCTTTTAATGAAGTTTTCAGTCTAGCAATCGTTTTCTTGGTTTCACTAATTTTTGAAGGATTAGTTACTTGTGAGTTAATTTTTTGGAATCTAAAATTAAATAAATCTTTCTTAAATTTATCTATATTTTTTAGGATTTCATCCTTTGATAATTTTTTAATTTCCTTTTTTTTCATATTTATAAAAATCTTTTAATTGTTTTTGTTTTTATTGGAAGTTTTGCTGAAGCCTTGTATAGAGCCTCTTTAGCAATTTGCTCAGAAACACCATCAACTTCAAATAGAATCCTTCCTGGTTTAACCCTGCAAGCATAATATTCTGGAGAACCTTTCCCTTTTCCCATTCTTACCTCAATAGGTTTTTTTGATACCGGTATATTAGGAAATATTCTTGTCCAAACTCTTCCCTGTCTTTTCATATGTCTGGTTAAGGCAACTCTAGCAGCCTCAATTTGTTTACCTGTGACTCTCTCCGGTGTTAAAGCTTTTAACGCATAGGCACCATAATTGATAAAGTTTGCTCTTGATGCTTTGCCATGAATTCTTCCTTTGTGGGCCTTCCTCCATTTAGTTCTTACAGGCTGTAACATTATTTTGCACTCACTTTTGAAATTGTTTTATTTGTTTCTTGACTGAATTCTTTGGCAAAAACCTCACCCTTATAAATCCAAACTTTTATTCCTATTATCCCGTATGTTGTCAAAGCTTCAGATTCAGCATAATCAATATCAGCTCTTAAAGTATGTGAAGGAATGCTTCCATCTCTTAACCACTCTGTCCTAGCAATTTCATTTCCTCCTAATCTGCCACTTATGGAGACTTTAATTCCTTTGGCTCCAAGTCTTAAGCAAGATTGCATCGCTCTTTTCATTGCACGTCTATATGAAATTCTTTTTACTAATTGTTGAGCTATATTTTCTGCAACTAAAAAAGCATTAGTTTCTGGTTTTTTGACTTCTTTTATATTTAAAGCTACTTCATTTTTAGTAAATTTTGATAGGTTATTTTTGATTTTATCAATGTCACTACCCTTTTTTCCAATTACAAATCCTGGTCTTGATGTGTAAATTGTTACGTAACACTTATTAGAAGTCCTCTCTATCATAACTTTAGAAACACCTGAGTTTATGACATTTTTTTTTATATATTCTCTTATTTTAAAGTCTTCGATTAAAAAATTACCAAAGTCCTTCTTTTTAGCATACCAAACAGAGTCCCAACCTCTATTAACTCCTAATCTAAAACCTACAGGATTAACTTTTTGTCCCATGTCTTCTTTCCATATTTTTTATTTCAGATAAAATTATTGTTACACTTGAATAAGGTTTTATTATTGGTGCTGCTCTTCCTTTTGCTCTTGGTCTAAATCGTTTCATAATAATTTTTTTACCACAATAAGCTTCTTTAACTATTAATTTATCAATATCATATTGAAAATTATTTTCTGCATTCGCAACAGCTGAACTTATTGTTTTTTTTAT
>JACWEE010000034.1 GCA_014653665.1 Pelagibacterales bacterium SAG-MED34
CAGGATCTGGTTCAACAATCGTTGGGTATTTTAAGTCCAAAAAAGCCGCACTAAACGCAAAGAAATTATTAAGAAAAAATTATAAAAACTATTGGTGTAATTTATCAAAAACTATATAAAGCTTTTTTTTTGTGATATATGAAATTAATTTTGGGGTGTAGCCAAGTGGTAAGGCAGCGGTTTTTGGTACCGCCATCCTAGGTTCGAATCCTAGCACCCCAGCCACTTATGTATAATTTTTTTAGAAAAATCTTTAAAACAAACAAAAAACTTACACCAAAAGATAGCTCTTTTTTAAGCATATATAATAACACAGAAGTTTCAAAACTTTTTGAAGCGATATCAAATTTTAATAATACTAGTGAACTTAGATATGTAGGTGGATGTGTTAGAAAAATTTTAAATCAGGAAGATGTTGATGACATTGATCTAGCTGTAAATCTAAATCCAAATCAAATTAAAGAGTGTTTGCAATCAAACAGCATTAAATTCTTTGAAACTGGCATAAAACATGGGACTATCACTGCAAATATAGGTCAAAAAAATTTTGAGATTACATCACTAAGAGAAGATGTAGATACCGACGGAAGACATGCAAAAGTTAAATATACAACAGACTGGTTAAAAGACTCCTCAAGAAGAGATTTCACCATTAATTCTATTTATGCGGATAAAGATGGCAATTTGTTTGATCCCAATGGAGGCGTAAAACATTTAGAAGAGGGTAGGGTAATATTTATAGGTAATGCAGATAAAAGAATTCAGGAAGATTATTTAAGAATTTTGAGATATATTAGATTCTTTATCAGTTATAGTAATCATACCCATAATTCATCAGTTAAAAAATCAATCAAGCAAAACATTGCTGGTATAGCTAATCTTTCAAAAGAAAGATTAATGAGTGAATTAAAAAAAATTATTTTATCTAAAAATTTTTTACAATTATCAAAAGACTCTTTTTCATTAGAAATTTTAACAACAATTTTTCCTCAGCTTGTTAATCTTAATAATTTAGAAAAAATAAATGAATACTCAAAAAATATATTTTACAAAAAAACATTTATTTTTTTAATTTCTTACCTAATTATAAATGAAACTGATAATGCCAATTATTTCTTATTTAAGTATAATTTATCAAATGAAGATAAAAAAAGAGTAAAGTTTCTTATTAAAAATCATGAATTATTTTCTGAAAAAAATTACTTCAATAAGAAAAATCTTCAAAGAATTTTTTATATTTATAATAAATCATATGTTATTGATTTATTAGATTTAAAAATTTTTAACTCTAAGACAGCACCAAAAAAACTAATTGAATTAAAAAAATATTTTGAACAGTTTGAGAAACCTATTTTTCCATTAAAAGCCCAGGATTTACTTGAAAAATACAAATTAAAAGAAGGCAAAGAATTTGGACAAAAAATTAGATTACTCGAGAATATTTAGCAAATTACTAACAGTATTTATTTTTGGCACTTTATTAGAGAAATCTCCTGAAAATTTTACTATGTGATTTTTATTATTTGTTCTTTTTATAAAAATTTGATCATGTAAGTCGACAAATGCAACTAGAGTTTCTAAATCATGAAGTTTTGATTTTCGTTTTCCTAGCACGTTGAGAGATAAATTAACTTTTGCGTGTGACTTAATCTTATCAAATCTCATTAATTATGATTTTTTTAAACCCTCTAATAACTTAGATTTTATTTTTGATTTCATTTTATCTTCTGTTTCCTCAAGCTCTAAAACAGCCCGCCAATAATAATTTGCTTGTAGTTTTTTATTTAGTTTCCAAAGAACATCACCATAATGATCGTTAACAATTGGATCGTCTGGCATAAGCTGCAAGGCTCTTTTTAAATATTTTTCAGCATTGATATAATCACCTATCAAATAATATCCCCAACCAACAGAATCTGTTATGTACGGATCGTCCTCTTTTTGTTTGTAGGCTGACTGTATCATTTCTATTGCTTCATCTATTTTGTGGTTTCTCTCTAGCCAACTATAAGCAAGATAATTCATTGTATACGGTTCATTTGGATATATTTTTAAACTCTCCAACATATCTTTGTCCGCTTTTTCATAATTTCCCATCCTTTCATAGCTGCTACCTCTTCTGTAAAGAATCCGAGAGAGTGCATAAGAATTCTTTTCAACCTTTTTCATTAATTCGGTGTAATATTCGATAGCAATTTCATAATTTTCAAAACCTTTATTAATGTTTGCATAGTCATAAAGGATTTTTAAAGTTGGAGACTTTATAGAATTGAAATGCTTCTTAATATAAATTGCAGCTTCTTCTTCTGAATTATCTTCAGATAGTATTCTCCCAATCTTTTTTGTTTTATACCAAAAGTATAATTTATCTTTTTTTTTGAAATCTTCTAAAATTTTATTAGCTTGGTAATTATTCTTATTTAAGTAATAATTTTCAGCAAGCAAAGTCCGATTGAAATAAAATTTAGGATTTAAGTATTCTGATATTCTTAAATAAAAATTTGACTGATCAAAAATATTTTGCGTGGAAAATAAATTAGATACCAAATAAAAAATCTCAGCCAAAATATCATTTTCATTTTTACAAGAGAAATGGGTTTTAAATTTTTTATAATCTTCATTATCAATCCAATCTTTGATTTGATGTAATAATATACTATCTCCTAAAGGTTCAATTCTTTTTGATACTTCATTTACTTTTTTAAGTTTTTTATTCTCAATGAGATTTGCAAAATAAAAATACATATATCTCGAATAATCTCCATCAGAACTATTTAATAACCTTTCAAAATATGAATTTGTTTTTTGTGAGTTTAAATAACAATTCTGAAAAGCAGTTGAAATTAAACTTAATGATCCAT
>JACWEE010000035.1 GCA_014653665.1 Pelagibacterales bacterium SAG-MED34
GAACTACCTTATATAGCTTCATATATATTTCCCTCATCCATCATTATGTTTGCTATAAATTCAAGATACTTATTTGATATTTGGTCTACTTGAAATCGAGAAGCACCCTCTTGAATTATTTCATCATCTATTGGTTTTTCTTTGATTGTTTTGATTGCAGAAACAATCGAGTCAATATCATCAACATTTGCCAAATATCCATAACGACCATTTCCTAGAACTTCAGCTGGGCCAGAAAAAGAATTAGTGCTTACTATCTGCAATCCAGCTGATAATCCTTCTATTAGGACCATCCCAAATGCTTCTGAATTTGATGTTAAAACCAAAATATCTGAACTTTGCATTAACGAGTCAACATCATCAACAAAACCTAAAAAATTAACCTGTGTTTCAATACCTAACTTTTTAGCCTGAAGTTTAAGCTTTTGCTTTTGTGATCCGGTGCCAGCAATTAACAACTTATCATTAGGATTTGAAAGTGCAATTATTGAAAAGGATTTTAAAAGTAAATCAAATCTTTTTCTTGGTTCTAAAACTCCGACTCCTAAAAAAGTAGTTCCAGAAACCTTTTGATTTATAATTTTTTTAAGTTTTTTTTTAGAAGATAGAACTGGGTTGTAAATAGTAATACACCTCGATGGATGCCAAGAGTTTTTTTTTAAAAATTCTGACCGTAAACTATCAGATACAAAAAGTAATCCATTTAGTTGGGTATAAGCAAATCGAAATAATGGCAATGAGAATCTTAAAAAAAACTTGGTGTAGTCTCCAATAAGAACAGATTTTGCAAAATTCTCCGATCCTATTATCGGAGCCGAACATCTAGTTAAAAATTTTGCTAAACCAGCAGCAAGATTGCTATAACCTCCAATACAAATAAATACATCATATTCAGAATTTCTGAAAATTTTTGATAATTCATAAATACTTGAAAATAAACTAGAGGCATTTAAGTCTATGACATTTGAGAATTGACTTGGCCGACTTTCAAGATCAGCATCATCACATCTTATGACAATAATATCTACATTATGGCCTATAGATTGAAGATAGTAAGCTATGCTAGCTGTTTTTTGTGCCCCGCCATGGTAATTATAATTTTGAATTATGAATGCAATTTTCATTTAAGCTTTTACAATAATATTTTTGCTATTATCTTTTAATAAATTGATACGTTTAAGTCTAGTTTCGATATATTCTTTAAATTGTCTATCATCAGGATCTATCTTGCTTACTAATTGATTTACCTGTTCCATATTTTCTCCATGCTCAAGACGATCTTCTACACCATCATATATCCTCAACATGTCTAACCAAGTGGAATCAACATTAAATTTTACATCTGAGTTAATATTAAAATATTGATCCATCGCATAACGATAAAGCTCATCTATTTGAGTTTTGGTAACAACAAGTTCAGTAATTGCTTTGCCCGATATCAAAGTTTCATAATCTTTTACATTCTTCCACCAATACCCAAATTTATACTCTTCACCCCAATATGAATTAGTAGACGCGATCACTGGAATTTTTTTAAATACTAATTCTTCTGCTACACTCCCATGATGAGTAATGCCTACCACTAAACCTTCACTAACTATGTGATTAACATCAAAATGAAAGTCAGCCCACTCTACTTTGTCATATTTTGAAAGTTTAGATTTTAGGTAATTATTTGCAATAGAGTCTCCGGGATGGTAGGCAGAAGTGCTTTCAGGATGAGGCTTAACAACAACCTTTGATATGTGTTCATTTGAGTTAAGCAAATAAATAGTTCTTAAACACCAATCCATTAGATCATGATATCCATCATACCCATAAACATACTGTGCATCGGTGAAACTGTGTAAATATAGAATAACTGTAACACCATTGAGATTTGTTAGTTCATTATTAGAAGAATATTTTTCAACTTTATAATTAAAAACTTCCCAGGGTCTATCTATTCTATTTTTATAATAATCAGTAATTTTGTCTTTATCAACTTCAAGAAAATCAGTTTCTAATTTGGAAAGACTCAATCTTGAATAATACTTTTCATTAAGCTCACGCTTAATATATGGTTGTTGTCTATTGTTTGTTTCTAAAAACAGAGCACCTTGATCAGACATAAATCTAGAAAAAAAACCATAAATATATTCTTGTTCAGGACCACAAACATAAGAATTGCTTTTCTTTGGCAAATCAATCTGCTCATATTCTTTAGCAGAACTATGTAATTTATATAAAGCCGTGAGAATACCAAGTCGACAATGAAATATGCTACCATAGGATTTATAATCAGATCTTAGGGCCTCAGACAAAACATGCAATCCTGCATGTACATTAGCAACTTTATATTCTAGATAGACCTTATTTTTGAGAGCAGATTTACTAAAATATTTTAGGTAATCTAATCCCATTTTGTAACTTATGATTAAAAAATTTAATATAGATTTTTTTTTGGCTAATTTTTCTCTCTCAAATTCAATTTCTAAACCACCAATAGTTAAATTGGCTTGGTCTAATTTGCCTGTAGCAAAACTGGCTAATTCAGAAAGTTTATTATTTTTAAAATCAGAATGATTTATCAAGCTTCTGTATTTTTTGAATTTATTCTTATT
>JACWEE010000036.1 GCA_014653665.1 Pelagibacterales bacterium SAG-MED34
AGAAAGCAGTAGTCATTCCAATTATGGTTATAACTGTTAGAGCTAATGGAGAGTATTCATATATAGGTGAACATCTAACGATCAGAAATACTCCAGCAGTTACCATTGTTGCAGCGTGAATTAATGCAGATACTGGCGTTGGGCCTTCCATAGCATCAGGCAACCATGTATGTAATAAAAATTGAGCCGATTTACCCATTGCTCCAATTAATAAAAGCAAACAAATCAAATCAATAATTTCTATATTAATACCAATGAAATTTATTTTTTTATCTAAAACATTTGGAATTTGTTCAAAAACCTCGTCATAATTGACTGTTCCAAAAATATAAAAAATCAGAAAAATTCCGAGCGCTAAACCAAAATCACCAACTCTATTAACAACAAAGGCTTTTATTGCAGCCTTGTTTGCACTTTCTTTTTTAAACCAAAAACCAATTAAAAAATATGAGCATAAGCCTACACCTTCCCAACCAAAAAATAGTTGAATAAAATTATCTGAACTTACTAAAGTTAACATTGCAAAAGTAAACAATGATAAATATGCCATAAATCTTGTTTTATGAGGATCGTGTGACATGTAACCAATTGAATAAATATGTACCAAAGCTGAAACAAAATTTACAACAACAAACATAACTGCTGATAAAGCATCAATTTTTATTGACCAGTTCACATTTAATGTTCCAGAATTGATCCAAGTTGCTATAACAAGATTGTTTGAATAATCTGAACTAATAACTTTATATAAAACAAATAAAGAGAGTATTGCTGAAATACTCACAAACGAACTTGTCAAAATTTGAGAACTTCTATCTCCTATTTTCTTTCCAAAAAAACCACTAATTAGAGCTCCTATTAGAGGTAGAAATAAAATTAGGTATTCCATTTTATCCTTTTAAATTTTTAATCTCTTCTACTCTTATTGTGTCTGAATTTCTAAAATAAACTACAATTATAGCTAACCCAATAGCAGCTTCAGCAGCTGCAACTGTTAAAATGAATAGTGTAAATATTTGTCCACTTAAATCATTAATAAATATAGAAAAGGCAACAAGATTTATATTTACTGCAAGTAAAATTAGCTCAATACTCATTAAAATTACTATTACATTTTTTCTATTTAAAAAAATGCCAACAATACCAATTGTAAATATTATAGCAGCTAATGTTAAATAATGTCCCAAACCTATGCTAAGCATCTATTTTAACTCCTTTATTTCTCTCAGCTTCAACTAAATCAACACCTTCTTCTCTTTCTCTAGAAATTTGCTTAACATAACTTTGTCTTTTAACTCCGGCTCTTTCTCTGTATGTTAAAACAATTGCTCCTATCATAGCAACTAACAGAATCATTCCTGAAATTTGAAATAAAAGAATGTAATCCGTATATAAAACATTTCCAATAGATCTCGTATTAGTGACTTCAGTTGATATATCTATAGATAGGCTGTTTAATAAATCGGGTTTATATTTCCATCCACCAATTACAATTATAAGTTCAAAGAAAATAATTAAACTAACTAATAAACCAATTGGGATATGGGTTCCACCATCCCATCGTGAACTAAACCATTGGCCTTTTTGTTCGGCTACATTTAACATCATCACAACAAATAAAAATAAAACCGCTACAGCTCCAACATAAACTATAAGCATAATCATCCCTAAAAATTCTGCACCTATCATAATGAACAAACAAGATATGCTAATGAAATCTAGGATTAAAAAAAATACTGAGTGAACTGTATTTTTTGAAACAGTTACCATGACTGCAGAAATTATAGCAATTAATGAGAAAACATAAAAAAAAACTGAATGTGCAATCATAAGATTATCTATGAGAACTATCAGCCTTTATATTAGCAGCCAAAACATTTTCCCACCTATCACCATTTTCCAAAAGTTTTTCTTTGGTATAATAAAGCTCTTCTCTAGACTCTGTTGCAAATTCAAAATTTGGACCTTGGACAATCGCATCTACAGGACAAGACTCTTCACAAAGTCCACAGTATATACACTTAAGCATATCAATGTCATATCTTACCGTTTTTCTACTTCCATCATCTCTTTCTTTAGATTCTATTGTAATTGCTTGAGCAGGACATACAGCTTCACAAAGCTTACATGCTATGCATCTTTCTTCACCGTTAGGATATCTTCTAAGAGCGTGCTCGCCTCTTGACCTTGTTCCTAAAGATCCCTTTTCAAAAGGATAATTGATTGTCTTTTTTGCCTTAAAAGTCTCTTTTATAGCAATTAATAAACCAGTCACAAAATCAATCATGAATATGGTTTTTAATAATCTTGAAATTTTCATTTATTTTCCTGGTAGTAAATCAAAATATAGTAAAAAACTTGAAGTTAAAACAACATAAAACAGTGAAAATGGTAAGAATATCTTCCAACCAAGCTTCATTAGCTGGTCATATCTATATCTTGGAACAGTCGCTTTAACTA
>JACWEE010000037.1 GCA_014653665.1 Pelagibacterales bacterium SAG-MED34
TTAATGGTAAAGTGTGTGGTGCAATTTCAAGAGTTCCTAAAAAAGGTTCATATTTGAGTAATATGAGTAAAGGGGCTATACCTAAGCTGACTGAACTTACAAAAAAAGAAATAAAAATTTCAAAACTTATCGGAAAAAAATTAAAGAATGATAATATTTATTTTGCTGGAATTGACTTTATAGATCAGAAACTAAATGGAGATATTAATGTTACGTCACCTACTGGATTAAAAACATACTATGACCTGTCTAAAATCAATCTTGCTAAGATATTTTGGAAAGGTTTAAGAGCTTGAATAAATTATCAGATCAAAAGAAAGGCTCTCTACTAGCCTTCGTTGCTGTGATGTTCATTACTCCTGATTCATTACTTATCAGGCTTTCAGACATAGAAACATGGGGGATGCTTTTTTATAGAGGTGCTATACCTTTCTTTATAGTCTTAATTGGACTACTACTATTTTATAGGCAAAATTTTATTAATGCCTTTTTAAAAGTTGGTACAGTTGGTATATTTTACGCAATTAGCTTTTCTATTTGCAACATCACTTTCATTGTATCTATTCAAAATACTAACGTAGCCAATACGTTAATTATGATTGCTTTAGCCCCAATGCTGTCTGCAATACTTGGGGCAATATTCTTAAAAGAAATGCCTAGCAAAGGGACTTGGATCGCGATTTTCATTACATTTTTAGCAGCTTTATTTATTTTTTATGACTCTCTTCAAGTCGGTAATCTTTTTGGAAATATAATGGGATTTGTTACAGCTGCTGGATTAGCTGTAAATGCGGTTCTTATTAGATATGCTAAAGACAGAGATCTTTTACCTTCTGCTGTAATGGGTAAATTAGGAGTTGCAGTATTTGCTTTCTTTTTTGTTGAAAACTTTAATTTAATTGGAACCGATCAAATTTACATACCAATAATGTGTATTATTTGTGTTGCTCTGCCTTTTGTTTTGGTAACAATTGCACCAAGATTTATACCAGCTGAAGAAGTAAATCTTTTTTTCTTATTAGAAACAATAATAGGTCCAATTTGGGTTTGGTTAGTTGTTAAAGAACAACCAACTTTGGAGACGATCATTGGAGGCGCCGTGATCATTATCACTTTGGGTATCCACTCATTTATTAAACTAAGAGAGCCTGAAAAAATTATTAATTAATTTCTTGATTTAGCATCAAATCATCCATAGATAGCGCAATTATGGAAAAGATACTTAAAAATTCATGGGCATTATTCACGGGCATGGGTTTAATTATGATAGCTCATGGATTTCAGGTTTCTTTACTTGGAGTAAGAGCTGTTCATGAAAGTTTCAGTTTAACTGCAACCGGTTTTATGTTGTCAGGTTATTTTGTAGGCTATTTTATAGGAGCAAAAACAGTTCCAATTTTAGTTTCAAGAGTTGGTCATATAAGAGTATTTGCTGCTTTTGCATCAATTGCCTCTATCGTTGTTTTAGTCCACTCTATAATTGTTAATCCGTTTACATGGTTTCTATTAAGAATTGCCTCAGGTTTTTCAATGGTATGTTTATATACAATTGCTGAAAGCTGGTTAAATGACCGAGCAAGCAATAAAAATAGAGGAAGTGTTTTATCAATTTATATGATCGTTCTTTACGGATCCATGGCGATTGGAATGTTTTTTTTAAACTTCAGTAAGCCTGAAAATTTTCAGCCATTTATACTTGTTTCTTTATTCATGTCGCTTTCACTTGTTCCAATATTACTAACAAAGAAAAAACCACCAAAATTTAAAAAAATTATTGGAATGAAAATTAAAGAACTTTATGAAGCATCTCCCTTTGGAATGGTAAGTGCTCTTTTGTGTGGAATTTGTCACTCTGCAATGTTTGCTTTAATTGCTGTTTATGCAGCGTCAATGAATTTCAGTATTTTTGAAATTTCTTTTGTAACTTTTCTAATAGCTATTTCTGGCGCTATTTCACAATGGCCCATTGGTAAACTATCTGATATTTATGACAGAAGAACAGTCACAGTATATTCTACATTTGCTTCAGCTTTCTTTGCATTATGTGCAATTTTTTCAGTTGGTACTATGCATTTACCTGATGGTTTAGCGAGCTCAAAGTTTTGGTTTTATATTTTTACAGGCTTGTATGCTTTCTTTAGTCTTCCTATGTTTGCATTAATTTTTGCTCACACTAATGATTTTATAGCTAAAGAAAAATTTGTAGCTGCTGGTGCAGGTTTGCAATTTACCTTCGGAATGGGTGCAATTAGTGGGCCTTTTTTATGTTCTATGTTTATGGATATAATTGGAGAGAATGGTTATTTTATATTTCTAATTATATTTCATTGTTTAATAGGAGCATATGGAATTTATAGAATGAATGTTAGAGAGGTTATTGAAAACCCAGACTCTCAATTTACCCCTCTTCCTACAACAATAACACCTATTGGCTTA
>JACWEE010000038.1 GCA_014653665.1 Pelagibacterales bacterium SAG-MED34
TGTTAAAAACCTCAAGAATTCTTTAAAAGAAAGAACTTTTTTTAAAGACCTTCGCAAAGAAGTAGAAACTGGTGCCAATGGTACACAGGACTATGTTGTTAAAAAAGGTGTTAACAAAGATACAATCGCTACAACAAGACAGTAATTAATTACTAGCTACTATAATACATCTCAAACTCAACTGGATGTGGTGCATGTTCAAATTTATGAATTTCTTCAAACTTCAATGCAATATAAGCATCAATTTGATCATCTGTAAATACACCACCTTGAGTTAAAAACTCTCTATCTTTATCTAAACTTTCCATGGCTTCTCTTAAAGAACCACAAACAGTTGGGATAGCTTTAACTTCTTCTGGTGGTAATTCATATAAATCTTTATCAAAAGATTCACCTGGATGAATTTTATTTTTAATTCCATCAAGTCCAGCCATAAGCATTGCAGCAAAAGTTAGATAAGGGTTTCCTGAAGCATCAGGAAATCTTATTTCACATCTTGCACCTTTTTTACTTAAAGTAATTGGTATACGACATGATGCAGATCTGTTTCTTGCAGAATAAGCAAGAAGTACAGGAGCTTCAAATCCTGGAACTAATCTTTTGTAACTATTAGTAGTAGAGTTTGCAAAAGCATTGATTGCTTTAGCATGTTTTAAAATTCCACCAATGTAGTGTAGAGCTGTCTCTGATAAACCTGCGTAAGCATCACCAGAAAATACTGGTGTATCACCTTTCCAAATAGATTGGTGTATGTGCATACCTGAACCATTATCTCCCGCAACAGGTTTAGGCATAAAGGTAGCAGTTTTACCAAATGAATGTGTAACCATTTGCACAACATACTTATATAATTGCACGTTGTCGGCTTGATCAACTAAAGTTCCAAAATACATTCCAAGCTCGTGTTGACTGGGAGCAACTTCATGGTGATGTTTTTCAACTTTAATTCCAACTTCTTTTAAATTTTTTAAATACTCACCACGCATATCTTGCTCACTATCTACTGGTGGTACTGGAAAATAACCACCTTTAACTGGAGGTCTGTGTCCCATGTTACCATTTTCATAAACTTTACCAGAATTGTATGGACCTTCTTTACTATCCAAAACAAATCCTGTGTTGTTTGGGTCATTACTAATTCTTACGTCATCAAATACAAAAAATTCTGGTTCTGGACCAAAAAATGCTTTATCTCCAACTCCTGAAGATTTTAAATATTCTTCAGCTTTTTTTGCAACACCTCTAGGATCTCTTTCATAAGGAGATTTTTTCACAGCATCTAAAATATCACAAAATAAAACTACAGTATTATGAGATGTAAAAGGATCCATAAACATTCTTGCAGTATCTGGTTTTAAAATCATGTCAGACTCATTGATAGCTTTCCAACCAGCAATAGATGAGCCATCAAAGAACACACCTTGATTAAGCATATCTTCATCAACAACTGAAGTATCCATTGTTAAATGTTGCAGTTTTCCTCTTGGATCAGTAAATCTTAAATCTACAAATTCTGCTTCTTTTTCTTTAATAAATTTTAAAACGTTTTCTGCACTCATTATGTCTCCTATGTAATTTCAGTGGATTAGATAGCAAATAAACTCAAATAAATATTGCTTATTTAATAAATAACACTTATGCAATTTTCACATAAGTAGTGTATTTAATCAATATTATTAATCATAAGAGCAAATAAGTGAATTCCATTTTAAATAAAGAAACAGTTAAAAGAGTGGAAAAAATTCTTAAAAACTTTGATCCAAACATAGATGTTGTCATTTTAGAAAAAACAGCAAGAACTGCAAATGATGCAGCTACAGCTTTAGGTTGCAATGTTGGTGCTATTGTAAAAAGCCTACTTTTTAAAATAGGTGACAAATTTTGTCTTTGTTTAGTTTCAGGAGACAAAAGATGCTCTTTAAATAAGTTAAAAAAAAAATTGAACAAAAAAGATGTGTCAATGGCAAACCCAGAAGAGGTTAAGCAAGTTACTGGTTACACAATAGGAGGCGTATCTCCGATAGGTCATTTAGTGAAAATAAAAATATATATGGATAAAAATTTAGAGAGATTTTCAAAAGTTTTTGCTGCAGCAGGACATCCAAATGCAATTTTTGGAATTAGTTTTTTTGAATTAAAAAAATTAACCAATGCAGAAGTGAATGATTTAACAGAATGAAGCAACCAAAATTAATAGATTATACTTTATTAACTATATTATCTTTAATATGGGCATCTGCATTTTTTAATATTAAGATAGCAACTTATTCATTTGGTCCAGTCACTATTGCTTTTTTAAGAGTTTTTTTTGGAGCAATTCCAGTTCTTATTCTTTGCTATTATAAAAAAATAAAAATAGAGGCTTTTTCAAAAGACTGGCATTGGT
>JACWEE010000039.1 GCA_014653665.1 Pelagibacterales bacterium SAG-MED34
TAATAATTTAATTTCAGAAATATTGCCAATAATCAAGAATTGCAAAATCTCAATTTGTAATGACTCAAGTTTCAGCCATCTCTCCGCAGCTTTAAATATTCCTACAATTGTTTTAATGTCCGATACCCCATTATTATACGGTAGCTACAGTCCAAACATGTATCCAATAATTCCAGATGGTATGAATGATGTCTCACACAATTCGAGAGGGAAAGAAAAAATTAATCCAGAAAAAATTTATGAAAAATTTAAATCAATTATTAGCTAATATTTTTTATGACAATTTCTTTCGCTTCATTCACTATTGAAGCTAGCCTAGTTAGCTCTGGACTTACATCTGGATGAATTTTTTTCATTATAGATTTATAAGACTGCATTACTTGTTCTTTAGTGTATTTTATATCAGATTTTAAATTCAATATTTTATACGCTTCATCTAAGGATATATTTTGTTTGTTTGTTGATTGATTAAAATTATTAAAGTTAAATCGTCCCGAGTTTCTTAAAACTCTAAAAAGTCCCCATAATCTTAAAAGTTGAAATAAAGATATCCCAGCTTTAGTTTTTATCAAAGGTAAGATTGCCAAAACAAAAGGTAGTGAAAATATATATCTTCCTGCATACGCCATAATAAGGGCTAATACTATTGCAGAAATAATAATTAATATTCTTATAAATCTTGAAATTTTTTTAGCAGAACTCCTAGCAAACCAAGTCAGAAGAACATATACAACTATAAAAATAATAAGTGTTATAAAAAAAATATTCATATATTAATTCGATTCAAAATGAAATTACCACAGCTTGAAAAGAAACCTGAAATAAAATCTTGTCACAATACGACTTGGACTGATGACTATAGTTGGATACATCAACCAAATATTCTAGAGGTTTTAAAGGATAGTTCAAAACTTTTGCCTGAAGTAAGAAAATATTTAGAAGATGAAAATGATTTTTTTTTCTGACCAAATGAAAGATACTCAAGATATTCAAAAAAAACTATTTGATGAGATTAAAGCGAGAATTAAACTGGACGATGAGTCACTTCCTTACAAGGATAAAAACTATGAGTATTGGACTAAAACTACAGCAAAAGGAAATTATTCTATAAAACTAAGAAGAAAAATTGGTGAGGAAAAAGTAGAGGAAATATGGAATGGCGATAAGGAGAAGGAGAAACTTAAAACAGAGTATTTTGGTTTAGGTGACTTAGAAGTAAGCTTTAACGATGAATATCTAGGATATTCTTTAGATTTAAAGGGATCTGAATACTACACAATTTATATAAGAAATATAAAGTCTGGAAATTTAGTCACTGAAAAAATTGAAGAGACAAGTGGAAGTATCGAATTTAGTTTAGATGACAAATATATATTTTATTCTAAATTAGACGAACATCATAGGCCCAGAACTATTTATAGACATGAAATTGGAACAGCAACAAAAGATGATTTATTGATCTTTGAAGAAAAAAGTGAGGCATTTACTGTTGGTATTGGCCTAAGTTCAGATGAAAAATATTTTATGATTACAAGCTCTGATCATAACACCTCTGAACAATATTATTTTAATGTTGATGAAAATAATCCAAAACCTAAATTAATCCAAAAGAGGGAAAGAGGTATAATTTACTCGGTAAATTCTTGGGATAACTATTTTTATAAACATACCAACGAGAATGCTGAGGACTTTAAAATTGATAGGTGTGCTGATTTAGTCAAACCAAAATGGGAGACATTTGTTGCTGCAAAAGATGAAGTATTAATTGGAGGTTTGGTATTTTTAAGTAATTGGATAATTAGATCTGAAACATCTAATGCACTTGGAAAAATAATTTTACGTGATCCAAAGACAGACAAAGAAGAAGAGATAATTTTTTGTGACGAAAAAGTAATTGTCCCGAGCATATCATTGCTTCAAAAAGATAAAAACACAGATAATGTGTATTTATCATATTCTTCTCCTAAAACACCAGGAAGGACTTTTTTATATAATTTAAAATCAAAAGAAAAAAAACTTGTTAAAGAACAAGAAATTCCATCTGGACATAACTCAAATGATTATGTGGTTGAGCGTATTGAATGTCCATCTCATGATGGAAGAATGGTGCCAATAACTATAACAAGACATAAGGATACGATTCTGGATGGATCTTCAAACCTTTTACTATATGGCTATGGTTCTTATGGAAATTCGATGTCTCCTGGTTTTTCATCAACACGACTGAGCCTTATAAATAGAAACATAATCTGGGTTACAGCACATATAAGAGGAGGAATGGAAAGAGGAATGAAATGGTGGAAAGAAGGAAAACTTTTAAACAAAAAAAATACATTTGAAGATTATATTGCTGTTGCAAAATTCTTGGTTGAAAAAAAATATACT
>JACWEE010000004.1 GCA_014653665.1 Pelagibacterales bacterium SAG-MED34
CTTTAAATAATTCAGAAAATTTTCCTCCACAAGTCCACATATTTACAAAAGATAAAGATCCATGGTTAAACCTTACAGATGATGTAATTTGTTTTGAAAAAATGTATGATCCAAAAAAAACATGGCCAGAAGAAAGTTTAAAAAGATACGGTGAGTATTTAAAAAATAATAATAAATAATTTTTTAGGAGATTAAACTATGAAAAAATTATCCTGTCACTGTGGTGCAATAGAAGCAGAGGTTAAGATGCCTTTGGGTGGTATTGAAAAAATCATGCGTTGCAATTGTTCAATATGCAAAAAAAAAGGTTATATTATAGGAGTACTTGGTCCTGATGATTTTAAACTTACAAAAGGAGAAGATAAGTTATCTCTTTATCAGTTTTACACTAATACTGCCAAACATTACTTTTGCTCAATTTGTGGAATTCATACTCACAACAGACCTAGAAGTAATCCAAAAATATTTGGTGTAAATATTGCCTGTATAGAAGGTGTGGAACCATTTGAAATTGAAGAAGTACCAGTGAATGATGGCAAAAATCATCCATTGGATCAAAAACAATAATTTTTTATGCAATCAATTACTGAGTGTTACAGAAAAGTTAGTAAAGATTGCTTTAAATTTATTAGATCTCAAGAAACATCAAAAGAAAAATTTAAAAATAAAGAAAAGATGATAAAATCTTTTCTAATTCCAATAAGTTTCTGGATCAACAATAGAACAAAAAAACCTAAACCTTATTTAATAGGTTTAGCTGGAGGCCAAGGGACTGGTAAGACAACAATTAGTTCTATTTTAAAGATTATTCTAACAAAATATTTTAAACTAAATGTTTTTAAAATATCAATTGACGATTTGTACAAGACCCGAAAAGATAGAATAAAATTATCTAAGAAAATTCATCCCTTATTAATGACCAGAGGTGTTCCAGGCACACACGACATAAATTTTATCTCTGATCTTCTAAAAAAAATAAATGAAAAGCGATTCACTCAACAGAGGCTTCCTAAATTTAATAAGGCAATAGATGATAGATTGAAAAGAAAGTCTTGGTATCTAGTTAAAAAAGTGCCAGATGTTATAATCTTTGAAGGATGGTGTGTAGGTGCTAGAGCAGAAAAAAATATAACTTTAAAAAAATCGATTAATTCTCTTGAAAGAAAAGAAGATAAAAATTTAAGATGGAGAAAATATGTAAATGCTCAGCTGCAAACAAAATATAAAAAATTATTTACTAAATTAGACTGTTTGTTATTTTTAAAAGCAGGTAATTTCAAATTATTGCAGAGTTGGAGACTTAAACAGGAGGCGTTACTTAAATTAAACTCAAAAAATAAAGCAAATAGTAAGGTTATGTCCAAAAATGAGGTGCTAACATTTATGCAAACTTACCAAAGGGTCACACAAAATATGTTCAAATTTGCTCCAAAATATTCCTCAATTGTATTAAATTTAAATAGAAATCATCAAATTAAATCCATAAAATATAATAAATGAAAAATTCATTCCTTATAGCCTCACTTTTATTGTTTTCCGTAACATCTGTAGCAGCAGCAACTTTAAGTGATGCATTAAAAATTACTTTTCAAAATAATCTAGAACTGCAAGCTGAGCGAAAAAACTTAGAAGTTCAAAAAGAAGTCTTAAATATTTCTAAAAGTGATTTTTTTCCAACTTTAACTCTTTCAGGTACTAAAAGTTTTGAAGATACGAGTAAACTTACAAATCAAGATGGTACTGATGCTTCAATAACTAATACAAATCCAATGACATCTTCTATAAAGTTAGAACAAACATTGTTAGATGGCAGTGAACGTGGCACAAAATATGAAAAAAGTAAATTAGGATTAAATTTATCTGAAGCACAACTTATTAAAAAAGAACAAGATGTTTTTATGAAAGCAATTGAGGCATATACAGGTTTAATTCTTGCTTACGAAAAACTAAATATTAATGAAGAAAATGTTAACCTACTTCAAAGACAATTCGAGATAGATAACGCAAGACTATCCAGAGCTCAAATAACTGCAACTGATTTAGCGCAGTCCCAATCTTCTTTATCAGGGGCACAGGCAGGTTACATTAGAGCACAAAACAGTATCATCACCAGTAAACTAGCTTATGAAAATATAATTGGACCAATCAACAGTAATGAAAAATTAATAAAAATTTACAATTCTGAAGTTCCACTACCTTTAAGTTTAGTTGATGCAAAAAAGATATCTGAACAAAAAAGTCCTAGTCTTATTATTGCTGAAATAGAATATGGACAATCCGAATTAGATGTTAAAATTGCAAGATCAGATTTATCTCCGACAGCAAAACTTTCACTTGAAAGATCATATACTGATGATCTTAGCGCAACTTATGATGAAAGAGAAAAAGATGTACTACAAGCAACAGTAAGTTGGCCATTCCAATTTGGAGGAAAGAATAAATCTAATATAAATAAAAATCTTCAAGTAAAAGGAATGAAAAAATTATTACTTGAGAATGCTTTTAGAAATAATACACAAGAAGTTACTGCAGCTTGGTCCACTTTAGAGTCTTCAAAAAGTCTTTTAAGGGCTGTGCAATTGCAAGTTAAGGCTGCAGAGATTGCAAATGAGGGAATTACCTTTGAGTATGAGAGTGGATTGAATAGATCTACATTTGATGTTCTTCAATCAAGATCAAATCTAATAAATGCTAAAATTAATCTTGCTGAAGCCGAAAGAAATTACTTATTAGCTCAATATAATCTCTTGAAGTCTGCAGGTTTATTAAATAGCGAATACCTAAAACTTAGATAAATAGCGACTTCTAGACCTAATTTTAAAAAAATATTGCCAATGAGAACAAAATGTGTACATTTATTTTCATGATTCGAATGTTAATAAATGAAAAAAACGAGGCAAAAAATGACTAAAAATAACCTAAAAGTGGTGAAAACCACAAAAGATAAAGAATTGGAAGATAAAGAAAAAAATAAAGCACTAGATGCAGCAATCAGCCAAATAACAGACAGCTTTGGAAAAGGCTCTGTAATGAAGCTTGGAGAACAAAAAGCAATGGATATAGAGTCCATTTCTACTGGATCTTTAAGTTTAGACTTGGCGCTTGGAATAGGCGGATTACCAAAAGGCAGAATTGTTGAAATTTATGGACCAGAATCATCTGGTAAAACTACTTTGGCTTTACAAGTTGTTGCTGAAGCACAAAAAGCTGGTGGAATTTGTGGATTTGTAGATGCAGAACATGCACTGGATCCAGTTTATGCAAAGAAATTAGGTGTTAATACTGAAGAATTACTTATTTCACAGCCAGATACTGGTGAACAAGCATTGGAAATAACTGATACTTTAATTAAGTCTGGTTCAATGTCAGTTTTAGTAGTAGACTCAGTTGCAGCACTAACTCCAAGAGCAGAAATTGAAGGAGACATGGGGGATCACCATGTTGGTCTTCAAGCAAGACTAATGTCTCAAGCTCTTAGAAAATTAACAGGATCAATTTCCAGAACTAATACAATGGTTATATTTATTAACCAAATTAGAATGAAAATTGGTGTAATGTTTGGAAGTCCAGAAACAACTTCTGGAGGGAATTCTTTGAAATTTTATTCTTCAGTAAGAATGGATATTAGAAGAATTGGAGCAATAAAAGATAAAGAGCAGATTGTTGGAAATACAACAAGAGTAAAAGTTGTTAAAAACAAAGTTGCACCTCCATTTAAAGTTGTTGAGTTTGATTTAATGTATGGAAAAGGAATTAGTAAAGTAGGGGAACTAATCGACCTCGGTGCCAAAGCTGAGATTGTTGAAAAATCTGGAGCTTGGTACGCTTATAAAGGTGAAAAAATTGGTCAAGGTAGAGAGAACGCTAAACTTTACCTTGAACAAAATCCAAAAGCTGCGGCTGAAATTGAAATGGCTATTAGAGAAAAAGCTGGTGTTATTTCAAAGAAGATTGAAGGCAACCCATTAAGTGAAGAAAAGCTTGAAGCGCAGAAAAAAGAGGAAGAAGTACCCACTAAAAAGAATTAGCAGATAACTTTTAGTTATTAAAAAAGGCGCTCTATTGGGCGCCTTTTTTCCCTTTAGAAGTGTAGACATCATATAAAAATGCTGTATTTTGGTTAAATATGGCTAAAACATTAAATGAAATAAGGTCAGCGTTTTTGGATTATTTTGAAAAAAATGATCATAAAATAGTTGAGTCTAGCAATTTAGTCCCGAATAATGACCCAACTTTGATGTTTGCCAATTCTGGAATGGTCCAATTTAAGAATGTGTTTACTGGACTTGAAAAGAGAGACTATCAAAGAGCTACGACATCTCAAAAATGTGTAAGAGCAGGTGGTAAGCATAATGATCTTGAAAATGTTGGCTATACTCCAAGGCATCATACCTTTTTTGAAATGTTGGGAAACTTTTCGTTCGGCGACTATTTTAAAGAAAGAGCTATTGAACTCGCTTGGAATTTAATAACTAAAGAATTTGGTTTAGATAAAAATAGGCTTTACGTAACCGTCTACCATGATGATGACGAAGCGTTTAATTACTGGAAAAAAATTGCTGGGTTGAGTGAAGATAAGATCATAAGAATAGCAACATCGGATAATTTTTGGTCTATGGGTGAAACAGGACCTTGTGGCCCTTGTTCAGAGATATTTTATGATCATGGAGACCACTTAGAAGGTGGATTACCAGGAACAAAAAATGAGGATGGGGATAGATTTATAGAAATTTGGAATTTAGTTTTTATGCAGTATGAGCAAATTTCAAAAGATAAACGAGTCAATCTACCAAAACCATCAGTTGATACTGGGATGGGCTTAGAGAGAATTGCTGCATTACTTCAAGGAACTCACGATAATTATGAAACCGATCATTTTAAAAAAATAATAAACTCTGCTGCAGAAATTTTAAAAGTTCAGCCCAATAAGGACAATTTAGCAAGTTTTAGAGTAATTGCAGATCACTTAAGAGCTAGTTCATTTTTAATTGCCGAAGGAGTTTTGCCATCAAACGAGGGAAGAGGTTATGTCTTAAGAAGAATTATGAGAAGAGGAATGAGGCATTCTCATCTTCTTGGTTCTAAAGAACCAATTTTTTATAATATTTTTAAAACTTTAAAAGATGAGATGAAAGGAAATTATTCTGAAATAGAAAGAGCTGAATCTTTAATAAAAGAAACATTAAGAATGGAGGAAGAAAAATTTTTAATTCTTTTAGATAGAGGTATTAAAATATTAAATGAAGAAATATCTAAAATAGATAAGATATTACCAGGAGAAGTAGCCTTTAAACTCTATGATACTTATGGTTTTCCATTAGACCTGACACAAGACATCTTAAAAAATAAATCATTAACAATAGATAACGATAAATTTCAAAGTTTAATGAAAGAAAGCAAAGAACTTGCTAAGAAAAACTGGAAAGGCTCAGGTGATAGTGCAGTAGATGATATTTGGTTTTCTATAAAAGATAAATTAGGACCTTCAGAATTCTTAGGGTATGAAACTGACCAAGCAGAAGGCATTATTTTATCGTTATTAAAAGATAATAAAGAAGTAAATGAACTGAATGAAAATGATGAAGGAATTATTATTTTAAATCAAACTCCATTTTACGGAGAGTCCGGGGGTCAAGTAGGAGATACTGGTGAGATAATATCTGGAGACTTTAAGTTCGAAATAACAGATGTACAAAAAAAATTAGGTGATCTATTTGTACATTACGGAAAAGTCAAATCAGGAAGTGTAAAGATCAAAGATAATGTTGAGATGAAAATTGATATAGATAGACGTAATAATATTAGAGCATATCATTCAGCAACTCACCTTTTACATGAATCTTTAAGAAGAGTATTAGGAACTCATGTTACACAGAAGGGATCATTAGTTGCACCAGATAGATTAAGATTTGATTTTAGCCATATGAAGCCAATTTCAGACCAGGAAATAGAAAAAATAGAAAATCATGTTAATTCTATAGTTCTAAAAAAATCAGAGGTAAAAACAAGGATTATGACTCCTAAAGAAGCGGTAAACAATGGGGCTCTAGCACTCTTTGGAGAAAAATATGGAGAAGAAGTTAGAGTATTATCTATGGGAGATGAGAAAGAAAAGTATTTTTCTACTGAATTATGCGGAGGTACGCATGTACGAAATACTGGTGACATTGGAAAATTCAAAATTGTTAGTCAATCGTCAATTGCAGCAGGTGTAAGAAGAGTAGAAGCTCTTAGAGAAAATCAATTAAATAGTTTTTTACAAAATAAAGAGAAATTATCTGATTTATCCGCACAAAAAGATGAAGAAATGATTAATGATTTATCAACACAAATTATTAGATTGGGTGGTAAACCAAATCTAGATAATGAAGATAATAAGATTTTAATCAAAGAATTATCAAAACAACTAGAGCAATTAAAATTTAGCTCAATTTTGGATAATAATTCAAAAAATAAGATTCAGGATACTAAAATTAGTAATATAAATGTAAGATTTCAAAAAGTTGAAGATCTTCCACCTAAGGAACTAAGAAAACTAGTTGACGCTGGTAAAAGGGATCTTAAGAGTGGAATTATTATAGTTTTTGCTAGTTTAGATGACAAAGTAGGTCTTGCAGTTGGAATTACTAAAGAACTTATCGATAAGTATGATGCTATTAAATTTGCAAAAATAGGTTCTGAAGTTATTGGTGGCAAAGGTGGTGGTGGTAGAAAAGATTTTGCACAAGCTGGTGGCCAATTCAAAGAAAAAATTGATGAAGCTTTTGAAAAAATTAGAACTTTAATTTAGTTTCTGTCTCAATTTACCATCAAGAGTATCTAAAAATTGATTAGTTGTTAAATACTTTGTTGAAGGACCTATCAATATAGCCAAGTCCTTAGTCATTGATCCTTCTTCAACACAATCAACACAAACTTTCTCAAGTGTTTCTGCAAATTGAATCAACTCTTCGTTTCCATCTAGTTTTCCTCTGTGAGCTAAACCTCTTGTCCATGCAAAAATTGAGGCAATAGGATTTGTTGAAGTTTCTTTTCCTTGTTGATGCATTCTATAATGTCTAGTTACTGTTCCATGTGCAGCTTCAGCTTCCATAGTTTTACCATCTGGAGCAAGTAGTACACTTGTCATCAAACCCAAAGAACCATATCCTTGAGCGACGGTATCAGATTGTACATCACCATCATAATTTTTACATGCCCAAATATATTTACCGTGCCATTTCATTGCACATGCCACCATATCATCTATTAATCTATGTTCATATGTGATCTTATTTTGTTCAAATTTATCTTTAAATTCTTTTTCGAAAACTTCTTGAAAAATATCTTTGAATCTTCCATCGTATCTTTTTAAAATTGTATTCTTAGTTGAAAGATAAACAGGCCATTTTTTAATTATTCCATAATTAAAACAAGATCTTGCAAAGTCCTCTATTGATTTATCCAAATTGTACATTGATAATGCGATTCCAGGACCTGGGAAATTAAATACCTCATATTTTCTCTCGTCAGACCCATCTTCAGCTGTCCATTTAATTTCTAATTTACCTTTACCAGGAACAGTGAAGTCTGTAGCCCTATATTGATCACCAAACGCGTGTCTCCCTATGATCAAAGGATCAGTCCAAGAAGGAACAAGTTTTGGAATATTTTTACAAATTATAGGTTCTCTAAAAACAGTTCCCCCAATAATATTTCTAATAGTACCATTTGGTGATCTCCACATTTTTTTTAAGTTAAACTCTCTTACTCTCGCTTCATCTGGAGTAATTGTTGCACACTTAATTCCAACACCATTCTTTTTAATTGCATTAGCACATTCAACAGTGATTTTATCTTCAGTTTTATCTCTACTTACCATTCCCAAATCGTAGTACTCAATTTTGAGATCTAAGTAAGTTAAAATAAGTTTATTTTTTATGAAGTCCCATATAACTCTGGTCATTTCATCACCATCAAGTTCGACAATGGGGTTTTTAACCTTTATTTTGCTCATTTTTTCGATATATCTTAATAGTTGAATTTATTCTTTTTGTATACATATTAATCCAAAAACATCAATTATAGGATTGTCATGAGTAAAATATTTCCAAAAATACATAATGAAGGATACAAATTTATTATTATTTTTGCAATCGCAACAATAGTTCTCTATTTGATTAATGGTTTTCTTGGTTTTATCGGAGTCGTATTAACTATTTGGTGTTACTATTTTTTTAGAGATCCTGAAAGAATATCCATAGGGGATGATAATTATCTCACAAGTCCAGCTGATGGAGTTGTGCTTCAAGTAATGGATACCAATGGTCCGAAAGAACTTGGTTTAGAAAATAAACAAATGAAAAAAATAAGTATTTTTATGGATGTGTTTGATTGTCATGTAAATAGATCACCATGTTCAGGAGCGATATCTGAAATACTTTATAAACCAGGAAAGTTCTTTAATGCGTCATTAGATAAGGCAAGTGAAGATAATGAAAGGAATTACTACAAAATTAAAAATTCTGATGGAGAAGACATAATTGTTGTTCAAATAGCGGGACTTGTTGCAAGAAGAATTGTGACAGAAGTTTCTAAAGATGAACTTTTAGAGCAAGGTTCAAGAATAGGAATGATTAGATTTGGAAGTAGAGCTGATATGTATTTTGAAAATTATACTCCTTTAGTGAAAGTAGATCAAAAAACTATAGCTGGTGAAACTTTAATTGCAAAAAAATAGTTTCATGGAACCACAAAATAAAAACATCAAATTAGTTTCAAATAAAAAGACAAGGGTTATTTTGCCAAATATATTAACACTTGTTGGAGTTTGTATCGGCTTAACATCAATTAAGTTTGCATTTGATGGCAAGTTTGAATTGTCAATTATTGCAGTTATAGTTGCTGCAATTATTGATGGTTTAGATGGCAGAATTGCTAGACTAATCAAAGGAACTTCTAAAGTTGGTAAAGAACTAGATTCACTTACAGACGTTATTAGCTTCGGTGTTGCACCAGCTTTTATAATGTATTTTTGGGCTTTGTCTGAAACTGGGAGAATAGGCTGGTTGATTTCTTTAATTTATGTAGTTTGTGTAGCACTTCGATTAGCAAGATTTAATGTTTCATCAAATGAAGAAAGTTCTTGGAAAGATAATTTTTTTGAGGGCATTCCCTCACCAGCGGGCGGGGTTCTGGTTTTGATGCCTTTGATATTGAGCACAAGTGAATTTCAATTTTTAAACATAAACTATCAAATTATTGTACCTATTATGTTTATTATTGTTTCAATATTGTTAATAAGCAAAATTCCTACTTATTCTTTTAAAAGGATAGCAGTTCCAAGAAGTGCATCAATATTTTTATTATTTGGAATAATTTTATATTTTGGCTTAATTCTTGTTTACACATTTAATGCAATAATTATTTCAGGAGTGATTTATTTATTAATGGTCCCTATAAGCTCAATGCACTATCTTATGATAAAAAAAAATGAGAAAACTATCACAGAGCATACAGATCATCATGAAGATGTCTTATAAATGAATGCAAAGACAATAATTTCATTAGCAGACTCAAATTATTTCAATCTTTTAAACGAATTAATAGACTCTATTAATAGATTTGAACAAAGCAAAGAAATAGATATTTGCATAATGGATGCTGGATTAACGACTGATCAAATCAAGATTTTACAAAAAAAAGTATTTCAAATTAAAAAAGCAGAGTGGGATATAGAAGTACCAAATTCAAAAGTTAAAGGAAGAGAATGGTTAAAGAGTCAAGTTTCAAGAGCCTTTATACCAAATTATTTTCCAGGTTATAAAAAATATTTATGGATTGATGCCGATGCATGGGTTAATTCATGGGACTCAATTGATCTATATTTTAAGGGATGTGAAAACAAAAAATTAGCTATAGCAACATCGGCAGACAGATCGTATGGAAGAGTTCTAAGAGCAGAGTGGATATTTGGAAGTTTAGCTAGAATAAGATCACAGAATTATAAGCATGCTAAGTCTTCAGGGTTTTCCGAAAAAGTTGCAAGAGAAGTTGCACTTCAGCCTCACTTAAATATAGGATTATTTTCTTTGGAAGAAAATGCTCCACATTGGGAAGTATGGCAAAAAAATTTAAGACAAGCATTATCCTTAGGTAAAATATGGGGCTCTGAACAGATAGCAATGAATGTTACAATTTATTCCGACAACCTAGATGTAGAAATATTACCAGCATATTGTAATTGGACACATGTGGAAGCAATGAAATTTGATAAAAAGGTTGAAACGTTTGTTGAACCATACTTACCAAATCATGAAATTGGAATTATTCATTTAGCAGGAAAAAATAATGACAAAATAAGAAATGACAAGAATCATCTTTCCAAGATTAAAACATTGGATGGAGATATAATTGAAAAATCCTTAAGATTTGAGAACTAGTTGAAAAAGAATAAATTTTCGAAGAATTGGATAATTAAGCAAAAAAGAGATATTTACGTAAAAAAATCCAAATTAGAGGGTTATAGATCCAGAGCTGTTTATAAATTAGAAGAAATAAACGCTAAATTTAAATTAATCAAAAATTATAACCTAGTTATAGATCTTGGCGCAGCCCCAGGGAGCTGGTCTCAGTACATATCAAGAAATTTCAATAACTCAAAAATAATTTCGATTGACTTAAAAGATATTGAGCCAATTAAGAATTTAGTACACATTAAAGGAGATTTCACTGAAGAGCGTAATAAAAAAAGTATACAAAACTACTTTGGAAAGAAAGTAGATCTTATAATCTCAGATATGGCAGTAAATACTACAGGCAATAAAAGTGTAGACTCACTAGTTACAGGAGAATTGTGTATAGATGCAATGAATTTTGCTGTTGAATTACTAAATAAAAAAGGAAGTTTTGTTTCTAAACTTTTTATGGGTTCATCATTTAACGAGATTGTCGCATTAGGTAAAAAATCATTCAAAGATGTTGATATTTTTAAGCCACCCTCAAGCAGGAAAGACTCAAAGGAAAATTTTATAATTTGTAGAAATTTGAGATAGTTATCCTTTTATTTTTTTACGAATCATTTATATAAGGACATGGAAACTATTAAAGAAGCTTTAACATTCGATGATGTTACTTTAGCACCAAATTACTCAGAAATTCTTCCAAGTGAAGTAAATACTTCAATTAATTTGACAGAAAGTTTAAAGATAGAAATACCCCTTTTATCTTCAGCAATGGATACTGTTACAGAGAGTACAATGGGTATTGCAATGGCAAAAGCTGGAGGATTAGGAATAATTCATAGAAACCTAGATATAAAAGAACAAATTAAAGAAATAAGAAAAGTAAAATTAAAAAAAATATTAGTAGGCGCAGCAGTTGGAGCAAGTGAAAAAGAACTCAACAGAGCTGAAAAAATATTAAAAGAGAATTTAGATATAATAGTAATTGATACTGCACATGGTCACACTAAAAAGGTTGGAGATATAATTAAAAAAATCCAAAAATTACGTCCTAAAAAAACAGCAATTTGTGCTGGAAATATAGCTACAGCAGAAGCTGCAAAGTTTTTAGTTGGACTAGGTGTTGATATTATAAAAGTTGGAATTGGCCCAGGATCTATATGTACAACAAGACTTGTGGCAGGAATAGGAGTTCCACAATTAAGTGCAATATTAAATGTTAAAAAAGGAATTGGAAAAAATAAAACAAGAATAATTGCTGATGGAGGTATAAAATTTTCTGGTGATATTGCAAAAGCGCTAGCAGCTGGAGCAGATGCTGTCATGATAGGATCGTTATTTGCAGGAACTGATGAAGCGCCTGGAAAAAAAATAAAGAAAAATGGCAAATTTTACAAATATTTTAGGGGCATGGGATCAATAGGTGCAATGAATAAAGGTTCAGCAGATAGATATTTTCAATCAAAACAAAAGGATACATCAAAATACGTAGCAGAGGGCGTAGAAGGATACATTAAATATAAAGGTGGAGTTGATAAAATAATATACAACTTAGTTGGAGGTTTAAAATCTTCAATGGGTTATTTGGGAGCCAAGAAAGTAACAGATTTGAGAAAAAAACCAAAGTTTGTAAAAATTACTAAAGCAGGTTTTTACGAAAGTATGGTACACAATATAGATATGATAAAAAAATAACTATGAGATACTTAATTTTAATAATTACATTTTTTTTATTCACTATTTTTGCAAAGGCAGATGAAAATAATTTTTTTAAAGAGGCTAAGAATTTATTCGATAAGGAAAAATACGAAGATTCAAAGTTTTTATTTCATAAAAACATAGTTTATAACCCAAAAGACTCAGCTTCTTACCTTTATCTTGCTAAAATATTCAAAATTGAGGAGGATAAAAGACAAGAAGAAAAGAATATTAAAACTACCTTACTTTTAGATCCCAAGAATGAAGAGGCAATGTACCTTTTAATTGATATGGAATTAGAAAGGTCAAACTTTTCAAAAGCAGATGAACTAAGTAAAGATTTTAAGAAAATATGTATGGATATGTGTGAAAAGATTGCTTTAATAGAAAGTCGTTTAAAAGATTTTGAAAGAAAAGATGCGTCTTGAGGACACTCTCAACAAAATACTAATTGTAGACTTTGGGTCTCAATTTACCCAACTAATTGCGAGGAAAATAAGAGAACTAGGTATTTATTGTGAAATAAAAAGTCACAAAAAAATAGAAAAATTTGTAAATTTTGAAAAAAATATTAAAGGTATAATTTTATCTGGTGGACCTTTGAATGTTTATGAGAGTAAAAAAGTAAAATTTAATAATAAACTTCTTAAACTAGAAGTGCCCGTACTAGGCATATGTTTCGGACATCAGATTATTTCAAAATCAATGGGAGGAAGAGTAAGAAGTTCTAAACACAGAGAATTTGGGTTAGCTGAAGTAAAAGAAATTAGAAAAAGCAAATTAACAAAAGATTTTTTTTTTAAGGGTAAAAATAATGTGTGGATGAGCCACGCTGATCAAGTTACAAAATTAGCAAAAAATTTTAAAATAATTGCACAAAGTAAAAACTCCAAGATGTGTGTTATAGAACATGTTGAAAAAAAAATGTTTGGTATCCAATTTCATCCAGAGGTAAGCCATACAAACAAAGGAAAGCTAATACTAAAAAATTTTGTATTTTCTATATGTAAATTAAATAAGAACTGGTCCTCTAAAGATCAGAAAAAAAAATTAATAAATGAAGTAAGAAATTCCGTAGGAAATTCAAAGGTTATTTGCGCCTTATCTGGAGGCGTCGATAGCAGTGTAGTCGCTAAATTGCTATCAAATGCAATAGGAAAAAAATTAACATGTATCTTTGTTAATACTGGTTTGCTTAGGAAAGATGAAGAAAAGCAAGTTGTAAACACATTTAAGAAGCGATTTAAAATTAATCTTATTTATGTGAACGCTGAAAATTTATTTTTATCAAAATTAAAAAATGTTTCTGATCCAGAAAAAAAAAGAAAAATAATTGGAAATCTTTTTATAAAAATATTTGAAAAATATTCAAATAAAATTAAAAATGTAAAATTTTTAGCACAAGGAACTTTGTACCCTGATTTAATCGAAAGTAAATCAGTAACAGGAAGCCAAACCTCAAAAATTAAGTCACACCATAATGTAGGTGGTTTACCAAAAAAAATGAAACTTAAATTAGTAGAGCCACTAAAATATCTTTTTAAAGATGAGGTTAGAAAACTAGGGTTAGAACTTGGATTAAGTAATGAAATTATATCTAGACATCCATTTCCAGGGCCAGGTCTTGCAATAAGAATGCCTGGTATAATCACTAAAGAAAAAATAAAAATTTTAAAAGAGGCTGACAATTACTTTATAAAATCTTTAAAAGACAATAAATTATATGACAAGATTTGGCAGGCTTACGCTGCCTTACTTCCTGTAAAGACTGTTGGTGTAATGGGAGATAATAGAACTTATGAGTATCTTTGTCTGTTAAGGGCAATCACCTCAGAAGATGGGATGACAGCTGATTACTTTCAATTTAGCAAATCTTTCATGCAGTCAATATCTAATCAAATTGTAAATAATATTAGAGGTATTAATAGAGTTGTATATGATGTTACTTCAAAGCCTCCAAGTACTATTGAATTGGAATAACAAGTACTATTGAATTGGAATAACAAGTACTATTGAATTGGAATAATAAGACTATATAAGTAATTTACATGAAATATTTACATACAATGATCCGAGTTTCAAATATTCAAGATTCTCTTAAATTCTTTTGTGATGGATTAGGATTAAAAGAAACAAAAAGAATGGAAAATGAAAAAGGTAGATATACGCTAATTTTCCTTGCAGCTCCAAATGATGAAAATGCTGAAATTGAGTTAACTTATAACTGGGATGGAGATAATTTAGGTGATGGATCCAGAAACTTTGGACATTTAGCTTACAGAGTTGAAAATATATATGAGACATGTCAGAGATTAAAAGATATGGGGTATACTATAAACAGACCACCTAGAGATGGTCATATGGCCTTTGTTAGATCTCCAGACAAAATATCAGTAGAAATTCTTCAAGAAGGCAACTTGGAACCCATGGAACCCTGGAAATCTATGGAAAATACAGGCACTTGGTAAGCAGATCTTTATGCTTACAAAAATAAGCAGGCTGGCACTTAAAAAAAAAAAGAACTCAAAAATTGTTTGTTTGACTGCCTATTCAAAAAATATAGCAGAACAAATCGACAACTATGCAGATTTAGTACTTGTTGGCGATTCGTTAGGTTCAGTTTTGTATAATTTTGATACCACAAGAAAAGTAAATTTATCAATGATGATTGAACACTCCAAGAGTGTACGAAAAGGAGTAAAAAAAAGTTTATTGATTGTAGATATGCCTTTCAACTCTTACAAAAACAAATCACAAGCGCTTAAAAATTGTAAAAAAGTAATGAAAGAAACAAAATGTGATGGAATAAAATTAGAAGGAGGCAGAAAAATAACAGAAATTGTAAAACATTTAGTCAAATTTAAAATTCCTGTGATAGGTCACATCGGTATAACCCCACAATCTGTAAGAGGTAAATTTAGATACAAAGGTAAAACAGATATAGAAAAAAAAAATTTATTAAAAGACTCTAAATCGTTAGAGGAGGCAGGAGTATTTGCAATTGTTTTAGAATGTATAGAAAAAAAAGTTTCACAAGAAATAACAGAATCAGTTAATGTTCCCACAATAGGCATTGGTTCCTCAAATTTTTGTGATGGTCAAATTTTAGTAACAGATGATTTATTAGGCTTAACAGATAATAATATAAAGTTCGTTAAGAAATATGCTAATTTGAAAAATAACATCAGGAATGCAGTTAAAAAGTTTAAATTAGATGTTAAAAGCGGGTCCTACCCCTCAGCTAAATATTCCTATTAAAAATATTTTTTAAATCCTTCGTTAATCTTTAAAATTTCCAAATCAACAAGTCCTCCAATTATAAGTTGTATTGCAACTAAAAGAATAAATGCTAGGCCAACATAGACAACCCATAAATGTTTCTGAATATAATTAGCTAAGTATGTTGCCATTGCTCCAGTAAGCACCACAGATAGTATTAAACCAAAAATCATAAACCCAAAGTTACCCTTAGAGGCTCCAACAACACCTATAACATTATCAAAACTGATTGTGATATCCGCGAAGAGTACTTTATACATACCCTTTGCAAATGAAGGTTCTAATGATTTTTTTGTGGGTGATTTTGCTGTCTTTTGAATTTGAAAAAGATCTTTTCTTAAATCATTTACTATCCAAATTAAAAGTAGCCCTCCTAAAATCTTTATAAAATAGAATTTGAATAGATATGTAGCAAATACTGCAAATATTACTTTAAAAACTAATGCTCCAACTACTCCCCAAAAGATTATCTTCTTTCTATTTTTTGGAACAAAATTAGCAGCTATCAGGCCGATAATAATGGCATTATCAGCCGCTAAGATGATGTCTATAAAGATGATTTGTAATAAAATAAGGGATTCTTCGATCAAGATATCTATATAATAGTAATTATTCTTAAATTTTCAATAAAACATATAAAATTTTCTATTGATTTAATAAATAATACATAATCAGATGTATTTTTTAAAAATATGGAGGATTAATGAAAAATTTAAAAACTTTAGTTTCTGTTTTATTTTCTGTTTTATTAACCGTTAATGTAAATGCTGCAGAGAAGTGGGATATGGCTCTAGCTTATGGTGCTAGTAACTTCCATTCAGCTAATGCTGCAGAATTTGCTAAAAACGTATCAGAGAAAAGTGGAGGCAAATTAACAATCGTAACTCATCCTGGTGGATCATTATTTAAGGGTGGAGAAATTTTTAGAGCAGTTAGAACTGGTCAGGCCCAAATAGGTGAAAGATTTATGTCAGCTTTAGGTAAAGAAGATCCAATTTTAGAGATTGACTCACAGCCATTTCTTGCAACTTCGTATAAAGATGCAATGAGTTTATACCAAGCATCTAAACCTGCAATTATCGAAGGTCTTGATAAAAAAGGATTAGTATTCTTGTATGCTGTGCCATGGCCAGCTCAAGGTCTTTACAGTAAAAATGAAATCAACAGTGTTGCGGATCTAGAGGGCTTAAAATTTAGAGCTTATAATTCGGCTACAATAAGAATGGCTGAGCTAACTGGAATGACACCTACTAAAATTGAGGCTGCAGAAATAAGCCAAGCATTTTCAACTGGTGCAGTTGAAAGTATGATTACTTCACCAACAACTGGTAAAAACAGTAAGATATGGGAGAACGGTGTAAAATACTTCTATGATATTGCTGCTTGGTTTCCAAAAAATATGGTTGTTGCTCATAGAGGGTCTTGGAATAAGTTAGATGCAGATACTCAAACTCTGATAATGAAAGAAGCAAAGGCTGCTGAAGAAAAAGGCTGGATGCTTTCTAGAATAGGAAATGTTGAAGACAAAAAAGCCTTAGCCGCAGCCGGTATGGTAGTTGGAAAAGTTAATGCTGATTTAGAAAAACATTTTCAAAAAGTGGGTTCTAAAATGGCAAAAGAGTGGAAGAAAAAAGCAGGTAAAAGAGGATCTGCTGTGCTTGCCGCTTACAAATAATATTATTATAATAAAAAAGGCCGTGTAAAAAACGGCCTTTTTTTATGTTAATTAAAATAAATAAATATCTAAATAACCTCTATAATTTTTCAGGTTATATAGCCGCTTTTTTTTTAATATTAGTAGCTTCATTCATTTTAACCGGGATAGCTTCTAGAATTTTTGGTTTTTATATTAGAGGTCTTGCAGAGTATTCAGGTTACAGCATGGCTGCATCTTCATTTTTTGCCTTATCTTACACATTTATTGATGGTGGTCATATTCGAATTACTTTATTTCTAGAAAAAGCCACAGGACTTAGAAAGAGGTTTCTTGAAATCTGGAGTTTGATAGTTGCTACTATATTTTCTGGATATATGGCTTTTTATTTTCTTAAAATGTTAAAAATATCCTATGAGTTTCAAGAAAGAAGTGAAGGGGCTGATGAAATTTTAATTTGGATACCTCAAACAAGTGTAGCTATAGGTTCATTATTATTCTTTATATGTGTGTTTCATCAATTTATTTTAAAAATAGTTAATAAGTATGACTGAAATATTATTGGCATTTTTTTTTATTAGTGTCCTTTTATTCTTTTTAGGATCTGGAATTTGGGTAGCAATAAGCATGGTTGGTGTATCCTCAATTGGAATGATTTTGTTTACATCCAGACCTGCTGGAGATGCAATGGCTACTACTATATGGGGAGCTTCATCATCTTGGACACTAACAGCATTACCATTATTTGTGTGGATGGGAGAAATTCTTTTTAGAACTAAATTATCAGAAAATTTATTTGAAGGATTGGCACCTTGGCTTCAGAAATTACCAGGGGGTTTGATACATGTAAATGTTGTTGGTTGTGCTTTGTTTGCAGCTATCTCAGGATCATCTGCTGCAACTGTTGCAACAGTTGGAAAAATGTCAATACCTGAGTTAAGAAAAAGAAAATACCCAGAAAAAATTTTACTTGGGAGTTTAGCAGGCTCTGGAACTCTAGGTCTTTTAATACCACCATCGATAATTTTAATAATTTATGGTGTAACAGTACAAGAGTCGATTGCAAAACTTTTTATAGCCGGAATAATTCCAGGAATAATGATTGCTCTAATCTTTATGGGCTATGTAATTGTTTGGTCTTTGTTAAATAAAAATAAAATGCCAACTAATTATGAAAATTTTTCATTTTTAAATAAACTAAGTAAATCTAAACAATTAATTCCAGTTATTTTATTAATACTTGGTGTGATAGGTTCAATATATACTGGTATAGCAACAGCAACTGAGGCTGCATCTTTAGGTGTTGTTGGGGCTTTAATACTCTCTTATTTTCAAAAAAGTTTAACTTTAAAAACATTTAAAGACTCATTGCTTGGAGCAACTAAAACTTCGTGCATGATTGCATTTATTTTAGCTGGAGCAACTTTCTTGTCACTTGCTATGGGATTTACAGGTTTGCCTAGAAATCTAGCATTGTGGATACAGAATATGGAGTTATCACCATATGTATTAATATTTGTATTAATGATTTTTTACATAATTCTAGGAATGTTTCTTGATGGAATTTCTGCAGTTGTTCTTACCATGGCGATAATTGAGCCAATGATAAGGCAAGCAGGCTTTGATATGATTTGGTTTGGAATATTTTTAGTTATTGTTGTAGAAATGGCTCAAATTACACCACCTGTTGGCTTTAATCTATTTGTTCTACAAGGAATGGCAAACAAAGATATGGGGTTTATAGCAAAGAGTGCCTTTCCATTATTTTTATTAATGATTTTTGCAGTCCTATTGATTGTACTATTCCCACAAATCGCTTTATGGATGCCTGAACAAATGATTCAAAATATCAGTTAGTATTTTGATTTTTTTGTTCCTTCAATAATTTCTTTTAACTCTTGATACTCTTCACAATTACAGCTTTTCAAAATTTCCAATCTTTCTTTTGCTAAATCAATTCTGTTGGTTACAACATATAATTCACCCAAGTACTCATTTATACCCACATGCTTTGGATCGACTTGTAACCCTAACAAATAATATTTTTCACCTGCTTCAAAGTCCCCAAGTTTTCTAGTCGTAAAACCTAGGTAGTTTAGTGTATCAGCCTGTAATGGCTTTTCTTTATCTAGTTTTAATAAAATTTTTTGGGCTTTTTCGTATCTTTTTAATGCTTTATCCATTTTATTTTTGGACTCATATTTCTTAGCAGCTTCAATTATTTTTACAGCATTTTTATAGCTTGGTTTTTTATCTGATGAACTTGTTCCGGCAGCAAAAGTTTCAACAGTTAAAAAAAAGAATATGAGAAGAGTAAATAGTTTTTTAATCATAGTTATATAAACTTTTTCATTTTATTTAGAGGCTTTAATTCTAAATTATTCTTTATCAAGTTTTCTCTTACCTGTTTTGCAGTCGAAAGAGAACTTGCGTTATCTCCATGTATGCAAATTGAATCAATTTCACAAGGTATTTGTTTTCCACTGTGACAATTAAGGGTTTGGTTTCTTACCATATTGAATACATGCTCTTTAGCTCTCTCAGGATCAGTTATTAGGGCATGATCCTTACTTCTTGATACAAGCGTTCCGTCGTCTTCATAATTTCTATCTGCAAAAATTTCACATGCAATTTTCATGTTTAATTTTTTAGCTGCAATTTCCATTTTGGATCCAGTTGGGACTAAATAAATTATATCTTTATCAATACTATAAATAGTTTTTGCCAAAATTGTGGCTAGTTCAAGGTCCTCACAAGCCATGTTGTTCAAGGCTCCATGTGGTTTAATATGAGAAACCTTTTCATCTAATTTAATGGCAATATTTTGCAAAATTTCATATTGATCAATTAAAAGCTTAGAAATCTCATCAGCACCAAGACTAATCCGTTTTCTTCCGAAGTTTTCTGGATCATTGAAAGATGGATGTGCACCAATACTTACATTATTTTGCTTTGAAATCTCTACAACTTCCCTCATAGTTTCCTCATCTCCAGCGTGGTACCCACAAGCTACATTTGCAGAGTTTACTAATTTGAGTAAATCGGGATCATTCTCGTTTGAATGATGCTTTGATTTTTCACCTAAATCACAATTTAAATTAATTTCCATACTATAAAGCTTAAAGTATAACATGACATGATTAAAAATATATCAAATCTTGGTGACGCAGCATTGTACTGTGACTTTGGTAATGAGGTAAATAAAGAAATAAACAGAAACGTTATAAATTATTTTAATAATTTAAGAGATAGTAATTTTTTAGGTATTACAAATATTACACCAAGTTATAATAAACTAGTAATAAGTTTTGATTTAAAACTTACGAGTTTTGCTATATTAAAAAAGCAAGTTGAAAATTTAGAGTTAAAAAAAATTAATAATTCAAAAAATAATCTAATTAAAATCCCAGTTTGTTGCACAGAGGAATTTGCACTAGATATAAAACGTTTACAAAAATTATTAAAAATAAAAGAAGCAAAAATTTACGAAATATTCTTTTCAAAAAATTATTATTGTTATATGACAGGTTTTATTGCAGGAATGCCATTTTTAGGAGATATGGATAAATCTCTTTTTGCAAAACGTTTAGAAACACCAAGAGTTAAGGTCCCAAAAAATTCCATAGGTATAACAGAGCAATTTTGTAATATTTATACTTTTGAAAGTCCAGGTGGTTGGAATATAATTGGCAAAACACCAGTTGATATTTTTGATAATAAAAGAAGCACTAAACCAAATCTAATTAATCCAGGTGATACAATATCGTTTTATCCAATAACTAAACAAGAGTATGAAAAAATATGAATAAAAATTATTTTGAGATATTGAGACCAGGTATCAATTCTACGTTTCAAGACAATGGTAGAAATAATTTTTATCACATAGGTATACCTTTTAGTGGAGCAATGGATAATAGGAATTTTTTATTAGCAAATACCATTTCAAACAATGGAATAAATAATCCAGTCCTAGAATTTGCATATCAAGGTCCAAAATTGAAATATATAGGAGATAATATTTCCATCAATATTACTGGAGATGTTAATTTTAAAATTATAAGAAAAAATAAAAATTTAGAATTTGGTTGTTACGAAAATATTGTTTTAGAAAATAATGATTGCTTAGATATACTGTCTACCAACAGATCAGTATATGGTTATCTATCTATAGGAGGCACATTTGAGGTAGATTATTATTTAAATAGTTGTTCCACAAATACTAAGGCTAAAATTGGCGCTAATAGTGGAGAAAAACTTCAGAAAGGACAAATAATTAAATTAAAAAATATAAAAAAAATCCTGCCAAAAAATAAAATAGAATACTTAAATTCGAAAATTGAAAATATTAGAATAATAAAAGGACCTCATTTTGACTATTTTTCAAAGGGTGCAATAGATTTATTTTTTGGTAATGAATTTAATGTAACGAAATTAAGTGACCGTATGGGAATAAGACTTAAAGGACCTAAGATTAGTAATATTCAAAACACAAATATAAAGTCGGAAGGGTTAGTGAAGGGTGTTATCCAAATCACTGCAGATGGTGATCCAATAATTATGCTATCAGACCATGGAACTATAGGGGGTTACCCTAAGATTGGAGTTGTAATAAGTGCTGATTACGACAAATTAGTACAAATACCTCCAGCATCAAAAATTAAATTTAAAGAAATTAATTTAAAAGATGCAGAAACTATTTTTAAGTTGTATGAAATGGAAACTCAAAATTTGATTTCCAATATTAAATGAATTTTATTTCAAAAATACCAGGTCCATTATTAATCTTTTTTGGCGCATTTTGTTTAAGTTTTGGTGGGTTGATTGTTAAATCTTTTGAAGGATCTACTTTATGGCAAATTTTATTTTGGAGACAGGTTTTTTTTGTAATTGTTGTAACTATTTTTTTAATAATGACTTACAAAGGAGAGGTATTTAAAAAAATTTATGTATCAGGAATTCCTGGCTTAATTGGTGGAATTATATTGGGTATTGGATTTAGTAGTTATGTTTTTGCTATGTACAATACTACTGTTGCAAATACAAATTTCATAATACAAACACAAACAATTTTTTTAGCGATATTTGGATATTTTTTTTTAAAAGAAAAAATTTCAAAAATTACTTTAGCTTCTATTATTTTAGCAATTTCTGGATTAATTTTAATGCTAGGAAATACTCTATCAAGTGGACAAATGTCTGGAAATATTGTTGCATTTGTTATGCCAGTTACCTTTGCAACTCTAATTTTAATTGTAAGAAAATATCCTCACGTGGATATGGTACCCCTTCAATTGGTTGCAGGAATAGTTGCAATGATAATAGGTTTTTTAGCTTCAACAAAAATTTCTATATCTTTAAATGATATGTTTTTGGCATTTTTGTCAGGCACATTTCAAATAGGACTTGGCTTTATTTTAATAACAATTGGAGCGAGAAAAACTCTATCAGCAATGGTTGGCATAATAATGCTTACAGAGGCAATACTTGGTCCTCTTTGGGCTTGGTTATTTGTAAATGAAAACCCTTCATTCTACGTATTAATAGGAGGAAGCATTATAATTTTTGCTGTTTTTCTCCAATTTGTCTCAACCTTTACAAAAGAAAATAAATATAATCCACAATAATGAAATTAGCTATTATAGGATCTGGTATATCAGGTCTAAGTGCAGCGTATAGTTTATCAAAAAAATATAAAGTAGATCTATTTGAGAAAGAAGACCATTTTGGGGGTCATTCTCATACTATTGATATTAAGGTAGGAGACAATACAGTCCCTGTTGATATAGGCTTCATTGTATTTAATAAAAAAACCTATCCAAATTTAATAAATTTTTTTCAAGAAAATGATATTGCTATAGAAGAAAGCAATATGTCATTCTCAGTATCTGTTAGAGACTCAAATATAGAATATTGTGGAAAAGGTCTTTCTGGAATTTTTAGCAATAAATCAAACTTGTTAAATATAAAATTTTTGAAGATGTTTTTTACTATAATTAGTTTTTATAAACAAAGTGAAAAACAAGATCCAATTAACGAAAATATTACTTTAGGCAGCTATTTAGACAATTTAAAATTGTCAGAGTATTTTATCAAATTCCATATTATTCCTATGGTATCAGCTATATGGTCAATGCCCCCTTACGAGGCAAAACAAATGCCATTGAAATTTTTTTTTAAATTTTTTCAAAATCATGGATTATTCAAATTAAAAGATCGACCACAATGGTTCACAGTTTCCAAAAGAAGCAGAACATATGTAGATAAAATTCTAAGTAAAATCAGTGGTGAATATTATAAAAATTACAATATTAATAAAATTAAAAGAATTGGATCAGGAGTTCAGGTTTATTATGGAGATAAAAATGAATATTTTACATATGATAAAGTCGTATTGGCCACTCATGCCAATCAGGCTCTTTCTTTAATTGAAAATCCTGAAGAAATAGAAAATAAGATCTTAAGTAATTTTAAATATAAAATAAATGAGGCTATAGTCCATGAGGATATAAGTTATATGCCAAATAATAAAAGTGCTTGGTGTTCATGGAATTCCTCGATCGAGTCTGAAAATAGTGAAAAAAATTCAATTACTTATTGGTTAAACCTATTGCAAAATTTGAATATAAATAAAAATATTTTTTTAACGTTAAATCCTTATTTAGAGATACCCAAAGAAAAAATAATTCGAAAAGTTATATTTACACACCCTTACTTTGATCAAAATGCAATCAATAGCCAAAAAGATCTTCACTTAATTCAAAATAAAAATAATATTTTATTTTGTGGTAGTTATTTTGGATATGGATTTCATGAAGATGGTATAAAATCATCAATAGATATGATTAAGTATATAAATGCTTAAAAGCTCTAAGATATACGTAGGAAAAGTAATACACAGACGATTTAAACCTAAAAATCATTATTTTAAATATAGGGTTTTTTCATTATTGATAGACTTAGATGATCTAAATGAAATTGATAATAAAATTAAGTTATTTTCATATAACAAGTTCAATATAATAAGTTTTTTTGATAAAGACCACGGGGATAGAGACGGTACATCTCTAAAAAACTGGGTAAAAAAAAACCTAGAAAATATTGGTGTCGATAATAAAGAGATTAAAATCAAATTATTCTGTTATCCAAGAATCCTAGGTTACGTATTTAACCCTCTAAGTGTTTTTTTTATATATAATAAGTACGATAAAATAATCTCTATATTTTATGAGGTTAAAAATACATTTGGCGAACAACACACATACATTTTCAAAGCTGAAGATAATGAAACTTTAAGAAATAGTTGTGTAAAAAAATTTCATGTATCGCCCTTCATAGATATGGAGTGTAATTATAAATTTAGAGTAAATAAACCCTCAGACAAAATATCAGTTATAATTGACCAATCTGATAATGATGGTAAACTTTTATTCGCTTCCCAAGACGGTACTGCAAAAGAATTTAGTAATAAAAATCTATTCGTTTCCTATATTTTTCACCCCTTGATGACATTTAAAGTTATTGTCGCAATCCACTATGAGGCATTTAAACTATGGTTAAAAGGAATAAAGTTTATTAAAAAAAAAATAAATATTAAAAATAATAGTTCGGTAGAAAAAAGTGAATTTGAATAAATTATCAGACAAAATTGTCTTTAACTCACTAAAATTTATTAAACATGGAAATTTAAAAATAACAAACCATGATGGAAAAGAATATACTTTCGGAAATAGTAACGAAAGATTAAATGCTGATCTAAAAATAAATAAACCAGGTTTAACTTTTAAAATCATCAAAAATGGAAGTGTAGGTCTGGCAGAAGCATATATGGATAATTATTTTGAGACAAATAATTTAACTAATCTTATAGAGCTAGCGGCAAAAAATATAAAAATAGTTCATAAATTTTCTGGCTCTTTTGATCTTTCAATATTTAATAAAATTAAAGGTTTGTTTATTAAAAATAATAAATCTAGGAGTAAAGAAAATATTAGAAAGCATTACGATTTAGGGAATGAATTTTTCTCATTATGGCTTGATAAAACCCTAACTTATTCAAGTGCAATTTTTGACGAAAGTAATGATTTGGAAAAAGCTCAGTTAAATAAATATAAAAAACTCTCCAGTCTTGTTAAGCCTAAATCAGGCGATAAGATGCTTGAGATTGGTTGTGGGTGGGGAGGATTTGCAGAATATATTGGAAAAAATTATGACGTAAAGTTAGATTGTATTACAATCTCCAAAAAACAATACGAATATTCAAAAGAAAGAATTCACAAAGAAGGTTTGAATGAAAAAATAAATATACAAATGTTAGATTTTAGAGATGTTAAAAATAATTATAATTCAATAGCTTCTATAGAAATGATAGAAGCAGTAGGGCAGAGTTATTTAAAAAACTATTTTAATACTATTAAAGAAAACTTAGTTGATGGAGGAACAGCAGCTATACAATCAATTACTATAGATGACACCATCTATGATAGATATAAAAGTAAAACTGATTTTATCCAAAAATATATTTTTCCTGGTGGTTTTTTACCTAGTAAAAATGAGTTAGTAAATCTAGCAAACCAATCTGGACTTAAGTTTGAGAATTGTAATTCTTATGGTGATCATTACTCAAATACACTAAATATTTGGAGAGAAGAGTTCTTAGAAAAATGGGAACAAATTTCATCCCAAGGCTTTGACAATACTTTCAAAAGAATGTGGAATTTTTATTTATCTTATTGTGAAGCAGGTTTTAAATCTAAAAATATAGACTTAATCCAATTTGCTCTTCAAAAATAAATAATACTATGAAAATAAAATATTTATTATTGATAATAATCTCAGTATTGATTACAAGTTGTTCATCAAACAAAGCAATGAAACCAGAAGATTTCAAAAACCAAAAACCTAGATTAATAATAGAAGAGTATTTATCTGGAAATGTAAAAGCATGGGGAATTTTACAAAATAGATCAGGTAAAGTGACAAGACAATTTTCTGCAGACCTAGATGGAAAGTGGGACGGAAAACAATTGATACTTGACGAAAAATTTGTTTGGAACGACGGAGAAATTCAAAATAGGCAATGGACAATCAATAAAATCGATGAACATAACTATGAAGGTACTGCTGGAGATGTAGTTGGAACTGCAAAAGGTTTTTCTTATGGTCCTGCATTTAAGTTTGAATATGTGCTGTTAGTTCCTGTCAAAGGAAGAGAAATGAAAATAACTTTTGATGATTGGATCTTTATGCAAGATGAAAGAGTAGCAATTAATAGAGCAACAATGACTAAGTTTGGTATAAAAGTTGCCGAATTGACTGTGATGTTTGTAAAAGATTAATTTTATTTTTTTTGGAGTTTAGTTAGCTTACCAACAAGATAAAAATAAAGTCTATCAGGAATTATTTTCAAAAACTTTAATATTAAAGTTAATTGTTTTGGAAAGTGAATTTCAAAACTCTTTTTATTAATTAATCCATCATAAATTTGATTAGCAGAATATTCTGGTGTTTTAAGAAATGGCATTTTAAAATTATTTTTATCTGTCATAGGAGTTTTAATAAATCCAGGTGAAACAAGGCAAACTCTTACTCCATATCTTCCAAAATCAAAATAAAGACTCTCTGCAAGATTGTTTAAAGCTGCTTTAGAAGGACCGTATCCAGTTGAATTGGGTAGACCTTTATATCCAGCAATAGAAGAAACTATTGTAATTATGCCATCTTTTTTATTTCTAAAATGATCTTCAACTGATTTGATACAATTTAGAGTTCCAAAAAAATTAATTTTAAAAACTTTCTCAATTTGTTCTACATCAATCTCTCTTTCCTTTTTAGGATCCCAAGTACCAGTAGAAAAAAAACAAATATCTAAATCTCCAAAGTCTTTTTTTATAGTTTTAGTGACTTCAAAACATTTTTCTTTATCATTTACATCTAAAGGATAAGCTTTAATACTTGGATAGTTATCCTCTACCTCTTTTAAAATATTTTCTCTTCTTCCGGATATGGCTACGTTCCATCCTTGATTTGCAAACTCAATTGCAACTGCTTTCCCTATACCAGTTCCACCTCCGGTTATCCAAATTACTTTTTTCATCTATTTTTCATTGTTTTATTACATATATTTCTGTCGACATGCGACAAGAATTGAATAGTATTAATTATATTGAGAACTATATCAACAGTATGTTCAAGATTATAATCGTATATGAGCTAATTTTCGTCGCGTTTTGGAATGTTCTTTACTATTCTAATTCAGGAGTAGAGAATTGGTTCCAAGAAAAAATTTTAACAGCCATCTTTGTGTTTCTATCTACAATGGCTTTAGGATTAACTTTAATATATGTAATTTACTATAGTTTAAAGATTACTGGGCTATCAAAAATTTTAAAATCTCTTAAGGATCCTAGAAAAAGTAAGACGCAGTAATTAATTACTCGAGGCACACCTTTTTGAACAATATTTAACTTTATCCCAATTAAGTTTCCACTTTTTTCTCCATGCAAAAGGCTTATTACATACTTTGCATACTTTAGTTGGTAAGTTTTGTTTTTTCATTTAATTGTTTTCTGTTTTTTAAAAATAAGAAAAATGCAGCAATTTCATACAAATAATGAAAAATAATGAATAATGGTTTAATTGAAAAAATTTTAGATAGGATTTTATATTTTGGAATTTTTGACCAAATTAAAATAAACGCTTTGGCTCCTCCAATAACTTCACCATCATTTATTACATGCAATCTTCTGAGTAACTCTTTTTGTGACTTAGATGTTATTTTTATAGCCTCATCATTATTTGTAATATCTATCCACTCCAAATCACTATTTGCAATTTTTTTATAGTGATTAATTTCCATTCTACAAATATTGCAAGAATCGTTAAAATAAACTTTAATTCCCATAAGTATTATATTTAATAAATTTATTAGCCTCTGATAATATTAATTTTTTTCTATCTTCTTTCATTTTATCAAAAATTCTTACCATCATAGAGAGTCTTGGATTTTTTAAAAAAAACTTTCTATTTCTATCTATGAAACGCCAGTAAAGACCATCCATAACATTACACCAATCACCTCTCTTAAAATCCATCATCTTCATAAAATAACTTGAGCCACAGATATAAGGTTTAGTTGCAAAAATTCCACCATCGCTAAATAAACCCATGCCATAAACATTTGGGACCATAACCCAATCAGATGAGTCCACAAACATCTCCATGAACCATTTATATACTGATTTTGGTTCAACTTCGCATAAATTCATAATATTTGATAATATCATTAATCTTTCAATGTGGTGCGACCAACCAAATTTGTCAGCATTTTTAATTGCATGATCCAAAGGATCCAAACCAGTGTTACCATCATAAAATGTGTCTTTCATTTTTCTAGTATGTTTAAAGAAATTTCCACTTTCCATTTCTTTACTAAAATTTTGATATATACCTCTCATAAACTCTCTCCAACCAATTATTTGTCTTATATAACCTTCTAAAGAATTTAGTCTCACTCCTTTACTGTGGTGATAAGTCATAATTTTTTGAATGATTATATCTGGCGTTATTAATCCCAGATTTAAATACGGACTGAGAGCACTGTGAAATAAAATATTATTTTTTTGATCAACTGCATCTTCGTAATCACCAAATAGCTTTAACTTATCTTTAATGAAGAAATCTAATAATTTTAAAACATCTTTATATTCAGTTGCAAACCAAAATTTATTGGTATCACCTGGATGTTTACTAAATAATTTTTCAATAATTGGTTTTAATCTTTTTGTGTGGATAGTCTCTTTAATTGTAGGAAATTTAGGTATTAAAGTATTTTTTGGTAATTTTTTTCTATTGTCTTCGTCAAAACTCCACTTACCTCCTTCTGGTGTACCATCTTTGTTTAACAAAATATTTAATCTTTCACGCTTTTCTTTGTAATACTTAGCCATAAAGGGTTTTTTTGTTTTAGTTAAATATTTTTTAAAATCTTCTCGACTATCTAAAAACATTGGAGATCTAATTATATTCCACTGAATATTTTGTTTTTTTAAAAAATTATTTATTTTTGTTTCAAAAAATTTATCCTCTATTTCGAAACTAGTTACTTCTTTTATCTTATTCGTCTTTAATATTTTTTCTAATTTCGTCGTATAATCTTTTTTAAAATCAGTAGAATCAATTTTTGAATAATTTAACTTAAATTTATTTTCCTTCAATTTATCTGCATAAGATCTCATTGAAGATAAAAATAGTAGAATTTTTAATTTATGATGTCTTTCATATGTACATAATTGGTAGTCTTCTGACATAAAAAATAGGTGGTCTTTTTTGAAGCGGTCGAGATTTTTTAATGGAAATAACTGATTTCCAAGTATAAAAAATAATTTCATTAATTATTATATGTCAGAAAAATATCTAATTGTCGGTGCGACAGGTTCTATCGGATCTAATTTAGCAGAGCAATTGAACTTTTCTGGCAACAAAGTTCATTTAGTTGGTAGAGATGAGAGCCAACTAGAAAAATTATCTGAAAAGTTAAATTCTCAATATACCGTTACAGATGTATTAGATGATGGATTTGTAGATAAGATAAAATCAGACATTTCAGACATTAAAGGTTTAGCTTACTGTGTTGGATCAATTGATTTAAAGCCTTTGAAGATGGCAACTGAGAATGATTTTAATAAATGTATGAAACTTAATTTTTATTCAGCGGTAGACTTAATCAAAGGATATCAAGATAACCTAAAACAAAATAATGGTTCAATTGTTTTATTTTCAACAGTTGCGGCTCAAAGAGGGTTTACAAATCACTCAATAATAGCATCAACCAAAGCAGCCATTGAGGGACTCACTGTGTCATTAGCAGCTGAATTTGCTCCAAACATAAGAGTTAACAGTGTTGCTCTAAGTTTAACTAATTCTAAGATAGCTCAACCAATGTTAAAAAATACAGCAATCGCTCAAGGAATAGCTAAAGCCCACCCACTTAAAAGACTAGGAGAGGGTAAAGATGGAGCAGCTTTAGCAAAATTTTTACTTACCGAGGAAAGTTCTTGGGTAACGGGTCAAATAATTGCAGTTGATGGTGGAAGATCGAAACTTTCATAAAGTGAAAAAAATAATATACGTTTTAATTCTTCTTTTAGTATTTGGCTCAAAATCGTATTCACAAAACTTCAAACTAGAAAAATTAGTAAAACTAGATGCACCTTGGGGGTCTTCTTTTATTAATGATAGAGAAATAATTGTTACAGAAAAAAGTGGAAAAATAAAAATTGTAAATATTTTATCTAAGGAAATTAAAGAAATTAGTCATCAACTTAATTTTGTTGTCCATGGCCAAGGTGGCTTATTAGATATTATTCATAAAGACAATTATATTTGGATTTCATATACTGAAGATAGAGGTGGATATAAAACTAGCACTTCTATTGCAAGAGCAGAATTTAATAAAAAACAATTAAACTTTAAAAATATTTTTCAAGCAAATCCCCCGATAGACTCTGGTTATCATTTTGGATCAAGATTAGTTATCAAAGATAATTTTATATTTGCTTCTGCGGGTGAGAGAGGACAAGGCATGATTGCACAAGACGCTTCAAAGCATCCAGGCAGTGTTATAAGAATTCATTTAGACGGAAGCATACCAAAAGATAATCCAAAGTTTGAGGGAATGGTAGATTGGTTGCCAGAGATTTATCAAATTGGAATTAGAAATCCTCAAGGGATGGCACTTTCTGAATTTGATGGAAAAGTTTACATGAGTAATCACGGTGCAAAAGGTGGAGATTGGTTTGGAGAAGTTAAAAAAGGTGAAAATTATGGATGGAAAATTTTAGGATGGGGAGGAACCAATTATTCTGGAATTCCAATTGGCCCAAAATGGAAACCTGGATTTACAAAAGCCATTCAATATTGGGTACCCTCAATAGCAACTAGTGCAATAACTATTTATAAAGGTAAAGAATTTAATGAGTGGAATAGTCATGCCTTGATCACTTCGCTAAAAGACAAATCCTTAAGAAAATTGATATTTGATGACTTATCAAATGTAAAAGAAGAGGTTATTTTTAAAAATAAAATTGGAAGAATAAGAGATATTCAGGTTCATCCGACGAATGGAAAAATTTATTTTTTAAGTCAAGATGCTTTATGGTTAATGCAAAGAAAATAGTATATATTTAAGTTTATGGATGATGTCGTCATAGTTGGTGGAGGTATAATAGGTACTGCAACTGCCTACTTTTTATCAATGGAAGGTAGAAAAGTTAAGGTAATAGAGAGAGACCCTACATATAAGACTGCCTCATTTCCTTTATCTTTAGGTGGATTTAGAAGACAATTTTTTCAAAAAGAAAACATACTTTTAGGTAAATTTGCTAGAGAATTCATTTTTAAAATACCAGAATTATTAAAAACAAAAAAAAATCCAAACCCAACAGCAAGCATGGTTCCTAATGGATACCTTTTAATGTTTGGACCAGAACATGCAGAAGAACAATACCGAGCATTAGAAAATCATAAAGAATGCGATGCTGGTACAAAAAATATTAAAGGTTCAGAATTAAATAAAATTTTTCCATATATAAATAACGAAGGTATAGAGACAGCTACATATACTGATAACAAAAGCGAGGGTTGGATTGACCCTTTTATGTTTCATAGTGCTTTAAAAAGTAAAGCAATTGAGTTAGGTGCAGAATTTTTAAAAGGTGACATTAAAAATTTGTCTGAGATAAATGCAAAAACTATTATTTCTGCGGCAGGGTGCTGGACTAAAGAATTGTTATCAGATATCCCAGTAGAGCCACAAAAGCACACTGTATTTAGAGTAAAATGTCCAAAACATTTTCCTGATATGCCATTAACTGGAGATTTAACAACTGGTGTATATTGGAGACCAGAGGGTAAAGAATTCTTAGCAGGTTCACCTATATCTGTATTCGATGCGAATGATTTAGAACCAGCATGGAATGATTTTGAGGAATTAGTTTGGCCTGCTCTGGCAAAAAGAGTCCCAGCCTTTGAAGAACTTAAATTAACTGGTGGTTGGGCAGGATTTTATGATTGTAATAAACTTGATAACAACGCAGTTGTTGGCAAACATCCAAAATATGAAAACGTTTATTTAGCTTCTGGTTTTACCGGAAGAGGTTTAATGCAGGCACCAGGTATTGGAAGAGCTTTAACTGAATTGATTACAACAGGTAGCTATCAATCAATAGATATCAGTGTTTTTGATGTAGAAAGAGTTTTGAAAAGTAACGCAAGACCTGAACCTTACGTTTTATAATTTTTTAATATAAACTCCTAGTATTCCGTTAAATATAGATACACTTAATATTAACAATTGTCCTTTAAATGAGTAAAATTCAAAGGATGGATAAAAACTTATGCCAATCGAAAAAAAAAGATAAGTTAACACAAAAGGCCGATAAAATTTTTTTATAAAATTTGAAATTTTCACTTACTTTCTAGTAGCAATATAAACACCAATTGTTGCAAGTATAAACCCTGTTATATCAACATTGGATAATTTTTCTCCTAAAAATAAATAAGCCATCACAGCTGTTGTAGGTGGAACAAGAAAAAATAATGTTGAAGTTTTACTTACTGAACCTGCTTTAATTAAAAACATTAAAATCGTAAATGCTCCAAACGACACTAGTATTATTTGATGTGTCATTCCTAATATAAATCCTGTTGTAAAATTTATGTAAGGAGACTCAAATATTGACATTAAAATTAAATTAAAAAAGCATCCTCCAAAAGCTTGAAATCCATTATTGACTGATAAAGGTACATTGCCACTTAGTTTTTTTTGCCACAAGGTTCCTGTAGTGATTGCAGCAAGGGCAATAAAACAAGTTACCAATCCATCTTTAGGAAACTCAGCTCCAAAATCCACCCCAAGTACTAGCAACGAGCCTACAAACCCAAACACAATACCAACCCACTGCCTCCATCCTATAATCTCCTTATAAATTGGTCCTGACAATAAATTAGTTAAGATAGGTTGAAGAGTAACTATTAATGCTACAACACTTGCAGGAACTCCTACATGAAAAGCGTACCAACAACCACCAAGATATAATCCATGAAACAATACACCGGTAGTTATACTTTCTAATACATGCCTTACTTTTGTAAAAATTATCTCTTTTTTAATTAATGCAAATAAAAAAAAACCTACAGTTACAATTCCAAATCTGAATGCAAGTGCAGCAAAAGGTGATGCGTTCTGAACTATTATATCACCTGAAATGAATGCAGATGACCACAATAGTATAAATAGCAAAGGAAATGTTTTAATCATTTATTAAGGATTTATAGTCACAAATTCTTTAAACTAAATTTTGACAAGCATTTTGCCAATATTTTTACCATTTAATAAATCAATAAATGATTTTGGAGCATTCTCTATTCCTTCGTAGATAGTTTCTTTAAATTTTATTTTGCCATCCACCAACCATTTTGACATTTCAGTTTCAAATGGCTCTTTTTCATTATCGTGATCAAAAATAAGAAATCCTTTAATAGTAAGTCTTTTTACTAAAACATAAGCCATATTTTTTAAACCAGAACCAGGATTTGTTGCATTCATCTGTGAAATTCGTCCACAAATCACTATACGACCGTATGTTTTCATTTGAAAAATAGCAGACTCTAAAAAATCTCCACCAACATTATCGAAATAAAGATCAAAACCATCAGGACAAATTTCTTTGAAATGTAATACAAGGTTTTCTACCTTCTTATAATTAAAAGCATGATCAACTTTTAACTCATTTTTTAACCAATCAACTTTTTCATCAGACCCAGTGCTCGCAATAACTTTACATCCAAGATTTTTTGCAATTTGACAAACTGTAGATCCAACACTACCTCCAGCAGAAGAGACTAATATAGTTTGCCCAGATTTTAATTCACCGTGTTTGAAAAGTCCAATGTAAGCTGTATGCCCCGTCATTCCAAGTGGACCTAAATACGACTGTATAGGTATATCTATTGGTTTTAGTTTCTTAAGTTCATCAGAACTACAAACAAACTTATCTCTCATACCAAGACTGCTAAATACTAAATCTCCAACACTAAAATCTTTATCATTTGAGAGTTCTACTTTACCAATAGCGTACCCTTCCATTTCTTCACCAATTTTAAATGGTGGTTTATAATTTTTTCTCTCAGTCATTCTTGCACGCATGTATGGATCAACTGATATCCATGAATTTGATACTAAAATGTTTTTGTCTACATTAACTGAAATTTCTTTTGATTTTATTTCAAAATCTGTTTCTTTTGGTAATCCGGTTGGAATATAATTTTTTAAAGATACGTATTTACTGACCACAGACATTTTAAGACCCCCAAATATTATTTAATATTGCTTCTCGTCTACATCCCTTTTTGTATCTTAAGTAATTAAGAAAATTTATTTGGTAATAATCTTGATGTATAGCTTCTGCCATATAAAATTTATCAAACTTTCTTACATAGGTTACTACTTTTTTTTTAAATTTTTCCTCTATTTCCTTAATACTATTTTCTATTAAATCTTTTTGTTTTTCATTTTGATAAAATGCTACTGATCTATAACTATATCCCTTGTCACAAAATTGTCCTACAGCATCAAAAGGATCTATATTTACCCAGAATTCCTCTAAGAGTTTTTCATAGCTAACTACTTCTGGAATATAGATGACTTCAATAACCTCAAAATGGCCTGTGTTTCCATATGTAACTTCTTTATATGTTGGATTTTCTGTAGTGCCACCTGAGTAGCCAGAGATAACTTTTGAAACACCAAGAATATTTTCAAAAGACTCTTCCATACACCAAAAGCATCCTCCAGCAAAATAAGCTTTTTCAAAATTTGGTGAGTTGGCAAAGCTGGTTGAAGAAATAAGAAAGAAAATTATTGATAAAAATTTTTTCATTAAAGGTAGCTATCTAAATTAATGATAGCTTACCTTTAATGTTTTGTATTTAAAACTCTATTTTTTTTGGTATTTTGCCGCTTCTTCAGAACCGCCAGTAGCGCTTCCTTTACTATAAGAGTGAGCACCCATTCCTGCCAACTGCCCATCTTTGACAATTAAATATTGATCTCTCATTTCAGTGCCATCAAAAAAGCACTCAAGTATTTCTCTAACACCGTCTGCATATCTTGCTTGAGCAGAAAGTGAAGTTCCAGAAGTATGAGGTGTCATTCCATGGTTTGGCATTGTTCTCCATACGTGATCATTTGGAGCTGGTTGAGGAAACCATACATCTCCTGCATACCCACTTAATTGACCACTTTCTAAAGCTCTTGCAATTGCATCTCTATTACAAATTTTACCTCTTGCTGTATTTACAATGTATGCACCTTTTTTCATTTTACCTATCATTTCATCATCAAATAAATTTTCTGTTTCAGGATGAAGAGGACAGTTGATTGTAACAACATCACATACTTTAACCATTGACTCTACAGTTTCATGGAAAGTGAGATTTAACTCTTTTTCAACTGATTCAGGTAATCTATGTCTGTCAAAATAATGAAGATGGACATCAAATGGTTTCATTTTTCTTAATGCATCTAAACCAATTCTTCCAGCTGCAACAGTTCCAATGTGCATTCCTTCAACATCATAAGACCTTTGAACGGCATCAGCAATATTCCATCCACCTTCATTAACAATTCGGTGTTGATTATGATAATCTCTCACCATTGAAACAATCATCATTACTATGTGCTCAGCAACTGATCTTGAATTACAAAATGTTACTTCTACAACATCAATTTTATTATCCATAGCTGCCTGTAAATCCACATGATCTGAACCAATTCCAGCAGTGATTGCAATTTTTAAATTTTTTGCTTTCTCAATTCTTTCTTTTGTTAAATAATATGGAAAGAATGGTTGAGAAATAACTATATCAGCATCAACGATATGTTTGTCAGCTTCACATCCATCTCCATCTTTACTATTTGTTACAACTAATTCATGACCATTACTCTCTAAAAATTTTCTTAATCCTAATTCACCAGATACACATCCTAATAGTTCTCCAGGTGTAAAATCTCTACCTTTTGGACTTGGTAGTGTCATCCCATCTGGATATTTTTCTAGTTTTGGAAGATCTGATAACGGATAGCTTTTGGGCATACCACCTTTTGGATCATCATATAATACGCAAAGTACTTTCATTTTTTCTCCTAATATTTATGTTTTAAAATCTCTCTATAGATATTTTCTTAAGAAAGTGTAGCATAAAATTAGAACATCAATCAAACTAATAGTAATAGATTAGGGATATTTCTTTTGCGCTACAAATTTATTAAGAAGAATTCCAAATGCTATTATAATCAAACAACCAGTTAATATTGGTGAGAATAAATAGTCAAACGATACTGAGCCCAATATGACTATAATAGGATTTCCTCCAGCTGGAGGGTGGGTTACATCTAGTAAAATCATTAATCCAACACCAAGACCTACCGCTAAAGGTATCAATATATAAATTGGTAAGGGTATAAAATTATAAAACAGAATTCCAATCAATGCAGTTATTAGATGACCAAATAATATATTTTTAGGTTTAGCAAATGGACTTTCTGGGTAACCATATAAAAGAACCATTGATGATCCAAATGATGCAATTAAAAAAAGCCCAAAATTAGTTTTATAAGTTAATAAAGTGAGCACACCAATTGTTATAGTTGTAAAAATTAACGCTAAAAGAGATTTAAAAATTTTATCTTTATTCATTTATTGTATTACTTTTCTCAAAGCTTTTATTGGAAGTGTTAAACATTCTTTTCTTGCATAATTTTTTTTATCAAAAATTTTTTTAAACTCTTTCCATTCACTTGGAAATGAAATATTTTTTTTATCATTAAACCGATCTAATAATTTTAAAAAATTATTTATTTTATCTTTACTTTTTTTCTTAAAATTTTTTGTAGCCAAATTTGCAGATGCATTACAATATATGCAAGATTGAGACTGATATGAAAAATCTTTAATCATATTGTCTTTAATAATTAAAAAAATTTCAATCTCATCACCACAAATTTGACTTTTATATTTGGTCGAATGTGTGCAGTTATCTATTTGTTTATTATTTTTGGTGTCAGAAGCTATTTTTAAAATATTAATATCCATTAATTTAAGTATTTATTTGATTGTTATTATTCAAATTTATAATTATATTTTTAACTTCTTAAATAAAAAAATAGCACATGCTTAACTTGAAAAATCCTAAAGTAGCCATTCCGATTGTATTAATAGCGGGTATTTTTTGGTCATTTGGACCTTATGTTGTCAGACACATTGATCAACCTGAAACAGTTCCGTGGCAGTATTTATTTACAAGAGGAATAGTTATTTTTCTTTTGCTCAATATGTATTTATTCCTTGAAGAAGGAAAAGAGTTTTATAAAAATTATTTTAAAGTAGGTTTATCAGGCCTAATTGGAGGAATTGGTCTTGGTACTGCTATGATAACGTTTATATGGTCAATTACTAATACCACTGCAGCTATCACTTTACTTTGTCTTGCGGCAATGCCATTTATAACAGCGTTACTAGGATTTTTATTTTTAAAAGAAAAAATTTCATTAACAGTATGGATTGCGATTGTAGTTGCAGCAGTTGGTATATGCATAATGGCTCTTGACAATTCTGGTAAAAATTCGTTGCCAGGACTTGTGTTTGGACTTATTTCTGCATTAGGTTTCTCAATTTTTTCTGTTTCGCTAAGATGGAGAAAAGAAACACCAAAATTTACAACTGTAGCCTTTGCAGGATTGTTCTGCTTCATAATTTCTGCTGTGATGCTCATAACTAACGACGCTAATTTTTTATCTACTGGAAAAAATGAAGCCTTATTTGCAACTCATGGAACTCTAGTATGTATGGGTTTGATTTTATATTCAATTGGATCAAAAAATATACCAGCAGCTGAACTCACTTTACTCTCACTGACTGAAGTAATAGGTGGAATATTTTGGGTGTGGTTACCATGGATGGGAATTAATGAAATTCCATCGACAAATACTATTATTGGTGGTTTTTTTATCTTTATGTCAATTTTTTACTATAGCCTCATTATGCAGTCCAATAGAAGATTTATAGGTTTAAATTAAAATGGATAATGAAAAAGTAATTGTTAATAGTTGGAATGAATGGGACCCATTAAAACATGTAATAGTTGGTAAAGCAGATGGTACTTGCATACCTGCACCTGAGCCAGCATTGGATGCCAAAGTTCCAGAAGACAGCGATATGAGAGGAAAGTTTGGTCCAAGAACTAAAGATACTGTAGATAAAGCAAATCAGCTTTTAGATGATTTTTCAAATATATTAAAAAAAAGAGGGATTAAAGTTGATAGACCAGACCCAATTGATTTTAATCAAAAAACATCTACACCTGATTGGCAAGCGGAGACGATGTTTGGATGCATGCCACCTAGAGATGTTTTGCTAACTGTTGGTAATGAAATTTTAGAGGCTACAATGAGTTATCGTTGCCGATGGTTTGAATATCTATGTTACCGGCCACTTTTAAAACAATATTATAATTCAGATCCAAATATGAGACACGAATCTGCTCCCAAACCTAGATTAACAGATGAGGATTACAGAGAAGATTACTTATCAGATAAAATAGGAATTCAAAAAAGACTTGAATGGACAGAAAATAAATATTTTGTAACCACTGAAGAGGAGCCACTATTTGATGCTGCTGATGTCTTAAGATTTGGTAAAGATTTAGTTGTACAACATGGCTTTACAACAAATTTAAAGGGAATTGATTGGTTAAAGAGACATTATAAAGATCACAGGGTTCATGCTGTTAATTTTCCAGGTGATCCTTATCCAATTCATATAGATGCAACTTTTACTCCTATTAAAGAGGGTTTAATTATTAATAATCCACAAAGAAGACTTCCTAAAGAGCAAAGAAAATTATTTGAAAATAATGGCTGGGAGATAATTGATAGTGCTCAACCTGCACATAACGAACCTCCACCTTTATGTTATTCTTCAACATGGCTATCAATGAATGTTTTAGTTTTAGATCCTAAAACTGTATGTGTAGAAAAAAGTGAAGTATACCAAGCAGAACAACTAGATAAATTAGGAATGGAGGTTGTTCCTATTGAGCTTAGAGACGCTTATGCGTTTGGAGGTGGATTACATTGTTGTACAGCAGATGTTTATCGAGAAGGTGAATTAGAAGATTATTTTCCACAGCAATAATTGTGACACAGATAAAAACAAAAAGAGAAAGAGTATTATTTGCTTCAGATAATGTTACAGGGGCATGTCCAGAAGTCTTAAATGCTCTTCTTAAAGCTAATGAGGATGACAAAACTCCATACGGCAATGATGAGCTGTCGAAAAACTTACAAAATAAATTTTCAGAAATATTTGAAAAAGAAGTTATAGTATTTCCAACAGCCTCAGGAACAGCAGCTAATGCTTTAGCCTTATCAACGATGACTCCTTCTTTTGGAAATATCTATTGTCATAGACTTTCCCATATAAATGTAGATGAATGTGGAGCTCCAGAATTTTATACTGGAGGTGCAAAGTTAGTAAATCTCGGTGGTAATAATGGAAAAATTATAGCAGAAGAGTTAGATAACAATATCTCTGGAAAAGGTGTTGTTCATCATACTCAACCTTCATCAGTAAGTATTACCCAATTGTGTGAAACAGGTGTTGCTTACAATTTAGATGAAATAAAAAAAATATCAGAGATTACTCATAAACATGATCTAAATATTCATATGGATGGTGCAAGATTTGCAAATGCATTAGTTTCACTAAACTGTACTCCAGCAGAAATGACATGGAAGTCTGGAATTGATGTACTGTCATTTGGAGCAACTAAAAATGGATGCCTAGCAGCAGAAGCTATTATTTTTTTTAAACCAGAGTTAGTTGGAAATTTAGCTTTTTTAATGAAAAGAGCAGGCCATTTACTATCAAAGATGCGTTTTGTGTCAGCTCAATTAGATGCTTATATCTCAAATGAGGTTTGGTTAAAAAATGCAAAGCATGCAAATGCTATGGGAAAAAAACTAAGCAAAGGCTTGCTGAAACATAAAAATATTGAATTAGCTTACCCAACAGATGCAAATGAGGTTTTTGTTAAAATACCAAAAAATATAATTGATCAATTTAATTCAAATGGTTACAAAATTAACGATGATGAGTGGGAAGATAAAGCTGTTAGATTAGTTGCTGCCTGGAATACTCATCCAGATGACGTAGAATCGTTTTTAAATATAATTAAATCTTAATTTAGCTAGGATTTTCTTTGAGGAAATTTATATAATTTACTATTTCATCAAATTTTTCATCCTCAATATCTTTGTAGCTTGCATTGAATTTACCCCTCACGCAAATTGCGACATGAGCATAAGGATTTCTGCCTTTAGGATGATTAGGATGATCTGGAAGTTGTCCTTGTAAATAATCGCCAGCTTCCTGAATAATTTTCCACAGTTTACTTGCGTTTTCTTTATTCACACTTTCCCGTTTCTTGTTTTATCTCAAAAAGTTCTAGTTATGGTTCTAGTTGTCCCATTAAATTCTATAACCCAGAATCAAAATCTCTAAATGTTTTTTCATTCATTAAAAATTTTTTCTCTAACATATCCTACTTCAGTAGTTTTAAAATGCTTGAAGGGTACATTTGTATCTTCAATTGCTTTAATAGTCTCTTCTGTAATATTCCCGTAAACTTCTATTTCAAATCTGTCAGCAATCTCTTGATGTTTTTCAACATAGGCTTGAACAGGGGGATTATTAAGGTGATGCACCATAGCCTCACTGTTTCGGTAGACTTCACTCCATGTAAATTCTAAAGGATCAGTTGGATCTTGATCAAAAGTATGAATAAGCATATCTGGTTCTGACTCATTAACGGCATCATCTGCTTCTTTTGCTATCTTAAGATATTCTTCAACCTTACCTTCTTTAACACGTATTCTAGCTATTAAAATAAAAGGATTAGACATTGACTAAAATTTATATACATAATTTTAATTATTAATCAATAGTCTCAAAAGCTAGTGCTAAAAAAACCCAGAACCACGATCATTAAAAGTTTTTTCATTTAAAATCCGCCTCGCCAATTATTTTTAGATTTGAAGTCTTTCTCTTCTTGTTTGGAGGTAGGTCTAAATAAATAAAAACCTACAACAACAATAACGCATATACCTAAAATAATTTCAATCATGTAAGTATCTAGGATTTAATTTTATAACCTTTTTTGAGTAAAACAGACACGATTGTTACACAAATTATTAAAAAAAATACCATTGAGCTAATGCTGATCCAAACATTGAAATCAGAAACTCCATAGAAAGCATATCTTAAACCATTAATTAAATATACTACCGGATTAAAATAAGTAACGGTTTGCCAGAACTCTGGTAACATATCTAAAGAATATAAACTTCCCCCCAAGAAAACCATGGGTGTAACAACTAATGTTGGAATAATTGACATTTGTTCAAAGTTAGAACTCATCAAGCCAATTAAAAAACCAAATAAAGCAAAAGTAAAAGCCACTAGAACTAATAAAAAAATCATTAGCAATGGATACATCACCTGAACTTCTACAAAAAAAGTAGCAGTAATAAAAATTACTACACCTACCAATAAAGTTTTAGTTGCGCCTGCTCCAACGAATGCAAGAACAATTTCAAATGTAGAAATTGGAGCTGCTAAAATTTCATACATTGTACCATTAAATTTTGGAAAAAAAATACCAAAGGAAGTGTTACTAATTGATTGGGTAAGCAACGTAAGCATTAATAAACCTGGAACAATAAAAGATCCATAACTGATACCATCAATATTCTCCACATAACCCCCTATCACTGAACCAAAAACGATAAAGTATAAAGAGGTCGAAAGCACTGGTGAAAAAAGAGATTGCAACAAAGTTCTTTTAAAACGATCCATTTCATGAAGATACATGGCTCTAAATGCATAATAATTAAATTTCATTATTCTCCTTTACTAAATTAACAAATATCTTCTCCAAAGTAGTTTGTTCAGTTTTTAAATCCTGTAGCTTTAAACCTGCATCTTTTAAATCTTTAAGTAAGTTAGTTATCCCAGTACTTACTGAATTGACATCATAAGTGTATTCTACTGTTTTGTTATCTTTACCTATTTCTAAATTATATTTACCTAAACTATCAGGAATTTCACTAATTTCACTTTGAAGATTTACACTTAACTTTTTCTGACCCATCTTTTTTAATAATTCTTTTGTTTCATCAATAACAATTATTTCCCCCTGATTTATAACTGCTACCCTATCTGCTATTGCTTCTGCTTCTTCAATATAATGTGTGGTTAGAATAATTGTTACTCCAGTTTTTCTTAAATCTTCAACCACTTTCCACATATCTCTTCTCAACTCAACATCAACTCCTGCTGTTGGTTCGTCTAAAAATAATATTGAAGGTTCATGAGATAGAGCTTTTGCAATTAAAACTCTTCTCTTCATCCCACCGGATAGTTGTCTTAATCTTAGGTCTTTTTTATCCCACATACTTAAATCCTTTAAAATTTTTTCTATATGTTTTGGGTTAGGTTTTTTCCCATTTAACCCTCTTGAATAAGAGACATTGTTAAAAACAGTTTCAAATAATTCTAATGTTAACTCTTGAGGAACTAATCCAATTTTCGAACGTGTCTCTCGATAATCTTCAATAATATCAAAATTTTCAACAGTTACTTTTCCTGACGAAGGTGTAACAATTCCACATATAATACTGATTAAAGTTGTCTTGCCTGCACCATTTGGTCCTAGTAGAGCTATAATCTCTCCTTTTTTTATTTCTAAGTTAACTTTTTTTAAAGCTTCAAATCCGTTGTCGTAAGCTTTTGAAAGATTGTTAATAGATATTTGATTAGTAGACATGTAATTTGTGGATATATAGAGACATTTTACTCAATTACAATATCTAGCCTACAAACTTTAAATTGAGTTAATCTCTAAAGTTTATAAATTCAATTGGAAGCCCTATATCTATAGCTTCTATTGCAGATATTGCTTCTTGAAGATCATCTCTTTTTTTTCCTTGCGCTCTTAATTCTTCGCCTTGAATTTTAATTTGGATTTTAAGTTTTAGTTTTTTTACATCAGCAATTATCTTCTTAGCATTTTCTTGGCTAATACCCTCTGCTAATTCACTGACTTGTCTGATGGTTCCACCAGCCGCACCTTCTGAATTTTTAACGATTATTACTCTTGGATCAACTTTTCTTCTTATAAGATGAACTTGCAACAATTCATTTACTTGTTTTAATTTTAATTCATCTGGCGCTATTGTAGTTATTACTTTGTCTTTTCTCTCAATTGAAATATTAAGTCCCTTAAAATCATATCGGTTAGCAATTTCTCTTAAACAATTTGCAAGAGCATTGTCAAATTCTTGATAATTAATTTTACTTATTACATCAAATGAAGGCATAATTTTTAATATTCTTTACACTAATGTACTTTTTAATTAGAACAACCTTTATTCGAACTAGTTTAATTGCTTTTTTGTTATTCAAATTTTTTATTATTAATTAATTTCATTATTAATACAGCGTGAGTAGTTAAGTATTTGGCTAAAACCATAGCCCTTCTCTTCACTAGTTTTTAAATGTAAATCTACAAGAGGGTTTTTGTCATCTGGATCTAATTTCCTGTAAATAGTCATCCATGAGTTACCATCTGCTGTTAAATTTTTTAAATGTTTCTCATCCTGTCCTTTAAGTGTTTCTGGATCGGTACTAATTTTTCCCAAATAATCGATAGCTTTCTTAATGTTGCCACCTTTTTTATTCGTTTTATTAAATGTTTTCATGCCTACCAACTCGCCCACATAACTTGCAATTACCAAATCACCTAAAGTTTTATTTTCTAAAAACAAATCCCAACTATCTTTAATTTCACCCGCATACTTTCCTTTATAATGTTGGTGATATTTTCCATCTGCTGGTATTTTATTATATTCTTTCATTAAATCTCTAAAACCGTCTTTAAATATTTTTAAGTCTTTATTTACATATCCCCATAACATATATGCTGCAGCTGCTTTACTCACAGTATCAGGCCATCTATCGCTTTGTTTTCTTCCACCGTTTGAGGAGTGACCATAATGGCTTTTTTTGTAGAGAATGTTTCCCCACTTAACAATTTTTACTCTTTGTCCATCTTTCCAGAGATTTTTATTATCCATAAAATCCATAAGAATACTAAGATTTATAAGTATCATGGTCTGTGCGTAGGCAACACTCGAACCACCTTTAGTCCATTTATTTATAGTGAAATATTTATCGTCAGCAGCTTTTACCAGGTATGGTATAAACTTATTTATAAATTCTTTTTTTTTATATGATAAGTCTGAGTTCAGTTCTCCTTCAAGATAAGAAGCAATTGCATGACCAAAAGATATAGCAAAAAAGTGCGCCTTTAATTTACCACTTTCACCAACCATAGAAGTAGCACCTGTATTCAGCTTGGTATAAGGAATTGTGTAAAGAGTAGCACGCTTACAAAATTTCTTATTCCCAATGTAATCAAACAATGGAGGAGTTTCAGTTTCAAAAGCCTTTTTTACTGAAGTATAATCATTTTTATCCCCGAAAGCATATACGTTGGTTGAAATTATTAGAAATATTAAAAGTTTAAATATTAAATTCATTATGCGGATTGATTAATTTTAATACATCATAAGATTGTACAAATCAAAAAAAACTTTTATTTGTTTTTTGGTAACCAAGAGTTATAGAATGGATTATCTTTACCAACTGGAAGTTTGATATTTAAATTTTGTCTTGATGATTGATAAACAGCGGTTACAAACTCTAAGGATTTTCTTGCATCTGACAATGTTACTTCATCACTTGGAGAGCCATCTAATTTCTTTGCTACTTCTTCAAACATTCCTGCGTACCATGATTTAGGTTTTTCGACTTTTGACAATACTTCATCAATTTGACTTTGTGAAATAGGAGCTCTTGGTAAAAATACCCATTCATCGTCAGCTGGATTATAAGGTTTATCTGGAGATGCTCCCGATTCTACTGTCAGTCCATCAAAACAGAATTTTAGTCTACTGGTATCATTTGCTGCACCAAGAGTGATTGAGCTAGTGACCAATGTTCCATCTTCCATCTCAATTGATAAAGAAGCACAGTCTTCGACCTCAATATCATTTACTCTTGTTGTTAATTTTGCAAATACATTTGAAACTGGGCCTAGTATCATACTCACCAAGTCATGAATATGTATAGCATGACTTAATATTGCCCCACCTTGCTCACCGTCCCAAGTACCTCTCCAAGGTTTTGAATAATAATCTTTTCCTCTATTCCAATGAGTTTCTAATGAGGCGATTAAAGGTTTTCCAGCAAGTCCTGACTTCATTAGTGCCTTAAATTTAGAAAATCCTAATCCATATCTATATTGGAATACAGGAAAGATTATCTTTCCTGTTTCTTTACTAATATTTTCTAGCTCATCAATTTCTTTAAGACTTGAAACCAATGGTTTTTCGCAAATTACATGCTTTCCAGCTTCTAGAGATTTTTTACACGCAGAAAAGTGTAAATGGGGTGGTAGGCATATATCAACTATATCTATTTCTTTTACTTTTAATACATCATCAAAGTTTAATGATATTTTAGTATTTTTATTTGAAGACAATATTTTATCTATTGCATCTCTTGTTAAACCACACAATGTATGAACACTAAATCGGTCTGATACTTTTTGAAAGTCTTCAAAATGTTTAGCTCCTATATTAGTTCCTATTATTGCTACCTGATATTTTTTCATTTTTTTTCTGCTAATTCTTGAGCTTTAATTGCTAGTTCCATTGATAAGTAAGTAAGTTCTTGCGAACAAGCAGTATCAGTTCTATTCAAAACATCTTGAATTAAATTAGCAAAGTAGGGGAGATTTACATTTGAACAGTCAATATGTTTAACCTCATCGTTATTTGCTAAAAAAAGGTGATTTCCCTTTTCAGATTTTGCTAAATCTGTGTATTTTCTAATTTCAATAAAACCTTTATCACCCAGGACAAATAATCTTCCATCTCCCCAAGTGTGAAGTGCATCAGGAGTAAACCAATCTAAACGAACATATCCATGACCACCATTTCCAGTAAGATTAACTTCCCCGAAATCTTGAAAACCAGCAAATTCTTTCTTAGTCGTATTTTCAACTAACGCATAGTTTATTTTAGCTTCATTTGAATTAGTAAATACTAAAAATTGGTGAATTTGATGTGAGCCTATGTCTGTTATTATTCCACCATAACTATCACGATCATAAAACCAATCAGGTCTTTCATAATTACCTTGTCTGTGAGGACCAGTGCCAATCGTTTGTTTTACTTTGCCAATTTTACCTTCAGCAACTAGTTCTTCAGCTTTTGTAACAGCTGCTACATGAAATCTTTCTGAAAAATTAATTGACCAAATTTTTCCAGTATCTTTAACAGTTTGTTTTAGATTATTAAGCTGATCAAGAGTCGTACATCCTGGTTTATCTACCATAACATCTTTTCCAGCTTTCATTGCGTCTATAGATAGATTTGCTCTATCTTTGGGAATGGATGAAATTAAAACCATATCAATTGTATCGTCATTTAAAATATCACTTTTATTATCAACTCTTTTTATTTGGGGATATTTTTTGCTAAATTCATCTAATGTTAACGGAGATCCTTCGGTCCAAAAATAATTACAACTACATCCCTCTTTAAACATTTCATCAAGCATGTCGAAGATATGACCATGATCAATACCTAATACTCCAAGATTTATAGTTTTAGACATAAACTATTTTAGCAGATTAAAAATTATAAATAAGATTTTAATTATTGGGAAGGATTATTCTCTTCAATAATCGTTTCTTGTGTTCCTACTGGTTTTACTGGTTCCTCAATAGGCTCTGTTGCTGGATTAAGTTCTAAGC